>NZ_CP109329.1 GCF_035918155.1 Streptomyces sp. NBC_01591 | reverse complement strand
CACGTCATTGACCGGCCTGATCGCCCAGGCCTTGGACCGCGCCCGCCTCTACGACGCCAACCACACTCTCGCCCACACCCTGCAGACCGGACTGCTGCCGCACACCCTCCCGCGCCTCACTGGCTTTGACGTCGCCGCCCGCTACCGGCCAGCCGGTCACGGCATGGACATCGGCGGCGACTTCTACGACCTCATCGTCTGCACACCCACGACGGCCGCCGCGGTGATCGGCGACGTGCAAGGCCACAACACCACCGCCGCCGCCCTCATGGGACAGGTCCGCACCGCCGTCCACGCCTACGCCGCCACCGCCAGCGCCTCCCCCGGCGCGGTCCTCGCCTGCACCAACCGCCTCCTGGCCGACCTCGACCCCGGCCTGTTCGCCAGCTGCCTCATCGCCCACCTCGACCACACCCACCACCGCGCGCTTCTCGCCACGGCCGGACACCCCCCGGCCCTGCTCCGCCACCCCGACGGGCACACCGACATCCTTCGCGTGCCGCCAGGGCTGCTGCTGGGCATCGACCCGGACGCCGACTACCCCACCACCGAGATCCCCCTCCCTCCCGGCGCCGTCCTCGCCCTGTACACCGACGGACTCGTCGAAACCCCCGGCACCGACATCGACGACGCCACCAACACGCTCGCCGGCCACCTGGCAGCAGCGGAACCCGAGAACCTCGACGCCCTCGCCGATGTCCTCCTCCACCACGCCGAACAATCCGCGCCCCGCTATGACGACATCGCTCTGCTTCTCATCCGCCCGCACGACGGACCATGAACGCTGCGCCGCTGTATGCGGGCCGCCCGGGTGCCCCGTCCTCTCACAAATGCCTCGGCCTGCAGCTCGCGGACGACGTCGGCGATGTCCAGGGTGTTGTGGAAAATCACCAGGTTGGCCAGCAGCGAGGTGAACTTCACGTCCTTCTCCTGCTCGACCGGGTTGTTCGCCGCCACCGTGCCCCGCTGCCCGAAGCGGACCCAGTCCGAGAAGCCGTTGAACGCCTCGACCTTGTTGGTCGCGGCCGTCACCCGGCTGCGGAGCGGCGCATCCGAGAGGTACCCCACTGGCTCCCCACCGGCTGGGCCCCCTGGGACAGCTCCTCCCCCCGGGCGTCTCCGGCAGCCTCCTGCGAGCCAACGCCTTCTTCGACAGCTCAGGCGCCGGTCTCCCCGCCCTCGCCCTCGCCATCTGGGTTGGCATCGGGGTCGCCTGCCAGGTCGTCGACCCGCTGGATCTGGCCCAGATCTCCCCCTACCTGACCGAGCACATCAAACGGATCGGCGAGTACTCCACCCACGAGCTCGGCATCACCCCGGACGACTACGACGCCCACCTGGACATGGACTTCAGCGTGCTCGGCGAGCATGAGGCGGCCGCCGCATGAGGGGAAAACGTCCCGTCGTTCTCAGGTAAACGTGACCCTCCGCTTGGCCGCATCAGGTGCGACGAAGGCGAGAAGTCGCTCGGCCTCGTCCAGTACTGCCTGTGTGCCCGCTTGCGACAGCGGCCGGAAGGGGGAGATGAGCAGTACGGAGCCCTTCACCGACCATGTGCCGTGGACGAAGCCGTCAACGAGGAAGGTGGGCCGCACCATGGCCTGACCCGGCATCACCAGCTTGCGGTCTGCCTCGCTGATCACTCGCGCGCGGTCCGTGTGCCCGAGGAGGAGGTTGTCGAAGGCGGGCAGAAATCGCACGGGGACGGGCAGGTCCGGGTCGGCGAGCGGCGCGTCGGGCAGGTCGAAGAGCTCATTGCCCCGCTCGTCGTGGAAGACGCGCAGCTGTGACCGCAGCCCGTCGAGAGTCTCACGCAGGCGGGTCAGCCCCGACCATGTCTGGATGTCCATGACGCCGGCCGGGCCGAACGCCGCCAGGTAGCGGCGGATCATCGTCTCGACTCGTGGCGCTGCCATCGGTCGGCCGATCCAGTGCTCCGCGAGGGTGATGGCGATGTTGGGGCGGTTGCCCCAGGCGCCCCAGGCGCCGGTGGCCGGGGCGTGCACCATCGGTACCCGCAGCTCCACCGCCCCCGCAAGCACGCGGCCGTCGCGGCCCGGGAAGCGCTCGGCGAGCGACAGGGCGAGCTTCCGCCGAGGCAGGGTGTGGCCAGCCATCAGCTCCCGACCGGCGTCGGTGAGCTCGGCGATGTTCAACCCGGCGGTCTGCGCAGCGAAGTACTGTGCCCGGGCGGTGCGGTCCAGGACGGGCTGGACGACGGGCCGCAGCCAGCGGAAGTCGTTGCTGCTGGTCAGGTGCTGGGTGCTGCGTAGGGCTGCGGAGCGCACCACGCGCCCGTCGCGGAGCAGTGCCGTCAGGTCGTCATGTCGGAAGTCGGCCAGCCGGGTCCACAGCCCCACGTAAGGCCAGTTGGGCTCCTGCCCCTGCAAAGCGACCAGGTGTTCGACGACGTCGAGTACCGGGCGGGAGGTTCGGGCTGCCAGGAACTGTCGCTGGAGCAGTGTCCGGTTCAGGGTGCGGGTGGACAGCACGGGGGCGTCGGTCATGTGGTGCCGGTTCTCCTTGGATGGTGGGGACGTCACCGGGAGCGCGTCGCCCGTCCGTGTGTGACGGGCGGCGCTCTTCGTGCCTCAGCCGGCGACCCTGACGGAGACGTTGCCCTTGTAGTTGCCCTTCAGCAGGGAGACGAGCGCCTGGGGAGCTGCCGAGAGGCCGCCTTCCACGATCGTGTGGGGGAACACGAAGCGGTCCTCGCTCAACCAGGTGCTGAAGTGCTCGGTCCACGCCGCGATCTGCTCCGGGGTGTGATAGGTGGAGAACGGCAGGACCTCGATCCCCTTGGCGGCCGCCGCGGTAAGGTCCGGCTCGGGGAACCGGTCCTCGTGGTCGCCGATCTGGGTGGCCAGCGCGCCGCACAGCGCGAAGCGGGCCCCCGGCGCCGCCGCCTCGACGGCCGCGTCGAACTGCTCTCCGCCGACGTTGTCGAAGAACACGGTGATGCCCTCGGGCGCCAGTTCCCGCAGATGATCGAGGACGGGGCCGTCGTGGTAGTCGAACGCCGCGTCGAAGCCGAGCTCGTCAACCAGGTAGTCGATCTTCGCCTGGCTACCCGCGCTGCCGATCACCTTCGCGGCGCCCCGGCACTTGGCGATCTGTCCGGCCAGCGACCCGACGCCGCCCGCCGCGCCGGAGACGACATCGCCGGCACCGGCCTTGGCGATCTCGGACATCCCGTAGTAGGCGGTGGGCCCCTGGCTGAGGTAGTGCACCGGGCTTGGGAACAGGTCGGGGTCCAGCTTGGGGTACTGGTCGGCAGACCCGGCCGAGTACTCGCACCAGCCGGCCACGGTGCGGACCTGGTCGCCGACGGCCAGGTCCGCACTGATGGACCGCACGACCGTGCCCACCGCGCCGCCGCCGATGCGCTGGCCGACCTCCCACGGCGGGATCGGCAGACGGGAGTCAGCCCGCAGCATCTCCAGGTACGCCACCGACAGACCCAGGTAGTCCGTGCGGACCAGTACCTCTCCCGTGGCCGGCTCGGGCGTAGGCACCTGTACGAGGTCGAAGGTGTCGGTCCCGAGGTCTCCCTTCAGGTGATTGGCCAGCCGCACTTCCCACATCGTGTCGGGGGTGGTCGACATCGTGCTGTCGGTCATGGTTCTCCTCGTTTCGATCAGTCGGCGCACCCGGCCTGGGCCCGTGCCGTTCTCGTGAGACCCACGCTATGAGCCATAGCGGTCACTTTCCGACCTCAATTGCCGCCATCCTGGAGGGCATGGCGAACACAAGCTCACGGACTCTGCGGCTGCTGTCCCTGCTCCAGACCCACCGGCACTGGCCGGGCGGCGAGCTGGCCGACAGGCTCGGGGTTTCTGCGCGTACCCTGCGGCGCGACGTCGACCGGCTGCGTGAGTTGGGCTACCCGGTCGAGGCCAGTCGCGGCGTCGATGGCGGCTACCAGCTCACGGCAGGCGCCGCCCTGCCGCCGTTGGTGCTCGACGACGAGGAGGCGGTCGCGCTCGCCATTGGGTTGCGTGCGGCCGCCCAGGGCGCGGTTACCGGAATCGAGGAGTCCTCGATCCGCGCGTTCACCAAGGTCGTGCAGGTCATGCCGGCGCGACTGCGCCGACGGGTCGACGCCCTGCGGGTGGTGACCGTGCCCTCGGTCGAGGGCGGTGGGGAGACCGTCGAGGCCGGTGTGCTGACCGCCGTCGCGCAGGCATGTCGCGACGAGGAACGACTTCGCTTCTCCTACACCGCCCGCGGTGGCGAGCGCAGCGCCCGCCATGTCGAGCCCCACGGGCTGGTCTCGCTCGGGTACCGCTGGTACCTGGTCGCCTACGACCTGACCCGGCAGGACTGGCGCAGCTTCCGCCTCGACCGCCTCGACGATCCGCGCGGGACCGGAGAGCGGTTTCGCCCGCGCGAGCTACCTGCCGACGACGCCTCGGCCTTCGTCCGTGCGGGGAGCGGCGGCGTCCCCGTTCCGCACACCGTCGAAGCGCTTGTGCACGCCCCCGCAGCGGCTGTTCGCGCGCGCGTTGGCCCGTGGGCGACGGTCGAGGAGGTCGACGAGCAGCGCTGCCGGGTAAGGATGACCTCGCAGACCCTAAACTGGCCGACTCAGGCACTGGGCAATGTGGGTGCGGAGTTCGAGGTGCTCGGCCCTCCCGAGTTCGTCGACTTCGTCCGGGAGTGGGCTGCCCGCTTCACCCGTGCCACCCGTGCCACCCGCTCGTGATGTCCGGTGGCGGAGGTCCGCCGTCGCAGGCCAAGCGATCAAGATCTTCAATAGACCAAGGTTTCTTGAAGGCTGGGGCGTCCCAAGAGGCCGTTGACACAACGACCGTGTGGTGTGCGGCGGCACCGGCTCCGACTGCTCCAGCACGGCCGCCCTGCAGGCTCAGCTTCGGGCCCGGCCCTGCGTGTGTGCTCGAAGCGGTGAGGGCCGGGCGACCTGCACCGCCGGCCCTCACCATGCCCCACGGCGGGGCCGTGTGCGCTGTCGCGCGTCAGGCGTTCCACGCGCCGGTGGCTGCCGTCTCGCGGGCGTAGTCCGCGAAATCCTTCGGTGCCCGACCGAGCGCGCGCTGCACGTCGCCGGTGGGCTCCTCGCGCCACTCCTCCGGGCCCATGTCGCTGATGCCGGCGGCGAGTTCGGAGGGCAGGCCCACCGAGATGAGCCGCTGGGCGTACTGCTCGGGCGTGAGCTCGGTGTAGCTGATCGGGCGGCCGAGTGCCTGCGCGATCTCCTGGGCGGCCTGGGCGAAGCTCAGCGAGCGCGGTCCGGTCAGCCGGTACGACTGCCCGTGGTGGCCGTCCTCCAGAAGCGCAGCGACCACCACGTCGGCGATGTCGTCGGCGTCGATGAACGCGAAGGTCGAGGCGCCGTAGGAGGTGACCATCTCACCGGCCCGGATGTCCTCGCGGAACTTCTGCTCGTAGTCGTCGCTGACGTTCTGGTTGAACCAGCTCGGGCTGACGCTGGTCCACTGCATCCCCGACTCGCGCAGCGAGGTCTCCGCCACGGACTCCGGACCCCACGCGCTGAGCATCACGAAACGCTGTACACCGCGAGAGGCCGCGGCCTTGATGAAGCCCGTGCTCTGCTCCTCCGGGGGCTCGATCGGCAGCGCCTCCTCGTTCAGGTGCGGCGTCAGCCCGGTCGCCCGTGCGTACTCCGGCCTTGGGGACCAATAGAACAACCAGTAACGCTAAGCGCATGATCTTGCTGCGTTCGCTTACAACTCGAACGTCAGCTGCCCGCTGGAATCGAGCATGGTACGACGAACCTGGGTCCGGGTGCGGGCGTGGTGGTCACGGTCGCAGTGGAGATCTCTGGCCAGTCGGCGGGGTGCCGGTCGCGGTTCTCGGGTCGGATCGGCACGTGGTCACCGCTCCGTGACTTCGAGCTGATGAGGGACCGTGCTGGCGCGCAGTTCGCGGAGGTCGGGGATGTGGTTGTAGAGGGTGCCCGGGGAGACGCCGAGGAGCTTGGCGATCGAGGTGATGGAGCGGCCGGGGTCGGGCAGGAGGTCGCGGGCGGCGCGGATGACTTCTTCGGTGGCGACGTGGGGCGTCCGCCGACCCGGCCGCGGGCGCGAGCGGCGGCCAGGCCCTCGCGGGTTCCCTGGACGATGAGTTCGCGGATGAACTCCGCCAGGGCCGCGAAGACGTGGAAGACGAGTCGGCCGCCGGGGGTGGTGGTGTCGAGGTTCTCGTGGAGCGAGGTGAAGCCGATGCCGCGCTCGCGCAGTTCGGCGACCATGGTGATGAGGTCCTGGAGGCTGCGGCCGTAGCGGTCCAGGCTCGGGACGACGAGGATGTCGCCGGCGTCGAGGAAGGCGTGGCAGGCGAGCTCAAGCGGTCGGCGCATCACCGCTGGTCAGGAGGCCAGCGTAGACCTCTGCCGGAGTGCGATAGCCATGGGTCTTGCGCGGACGATGGTTGAGCTCATGGGCGATGGCGTCCAGGTCGGCCTGGCTGAACGTGCGGAGGTCCGCGCCCTTGGGGAGGTACTGCCGAAGCAGCCGGTTGGTGTTCTCGTTGGTGCCGCGTTGCCACGGGCTGCGCGGCTTGCAGAGGTAGATCGGCATTCCGGTCTCGGCGGTGATGGCCTGGTGCTCGGCCATCTCCCGGCCCCGGTCCCAGGTGAGCGTTCGTCGTAGCTGGGGCGGGATACCGAGGAGACTCCTGGTGAGGTGCGGAGTGACCTGCTCAGCCTTGATGCCGTCGGGCAGCGCAACGATGGCCGTGTAGCGGCTGGTGCGCTCGACGAGCGTGGCGACGGCCGAGGGCCGGGTGCCCATTACGAGGTCGCCCTCCCAGTGGCCGGCAACCTTGCGGTCCTCGACCTCGGCGGGGCGGGCGGTGATGGACACCATGCCGCGGATGATGCCCCGCCCGGTGGGTCGGCGAGCGATCTTCGGACGACGCATGGGCCTGCCTGACCGCAGTCGCTGGGTGAGGCTGCGGTCGATCGCCTGACGCCGGCGAGGGTCGTAGAGCGAGAGGTAGATCGCTTCGTGCGAGATCTGCATGGAGGCGTCTTCAGGGAACAGCCGTCGCAGCCATCCTGCGATCTGCTCGGGTGACCAGCACAGAGCCAGCTTGGCTTCCACCAGGGCGCGCAGAGCGGGCCGTTGGGCGAGCTTGGCCTGCTTGGGGCGGCGCCCGCGCTCGTAGGCGGCTGCATCGGCCGAGGCGGCTCGGTAACGGTCCCGGCCGCCGTTACGGGCGATCTCGCGGGAGACGGTCGAAGGGGATCGGCCCAGCCGCTTGGCCAGCTGGCGGGCCGATTCCCCGGCGGCGATGCCGCGGGATATCTCCTCGCGCTCGCTGCCACTCAGATGCCGCTCTGACCGCTTCTGCGGGGCGAGGCGGACGCCGCCGCTCTGGGACAGGAAGCGACGAGCGTGCTGCATCGGTGCCCCGAGTGCCCGTCCGATCAAGCTGAACGACTGCCCCTCGCGCCAACGTCTCCAAATCTCGTCCTGCTGAGCTGGCGAAAACCCGTAGTCACGCACCTGTGCCTCCACGATCACATGATCATCCGTGGGTGGTGCGTTGATCACTTGAGGGTGCCATCGTTTCTTGAAGACCGCGTTACTTCGTGACGAGGGTGACGGGGTGATCTCTCACAGCGAAGGTTGAGTGGCTTTTGGGACGTGGGGGCCTGTCGGGCGGATCATGTGACTACTAGGCTGCGACGATGCAGTCTGCAGATCGGGGCCAGGCGAACGACTACGACAGCTTCGCCGCAACGTACTCAGCGGAGAACGAGAACAGCCTCGTAAACGCGTACTACGAGCGGCCCGCAATGTTGGCCCTGGCCGGAGACGTGACTGGCCGTCGGATCCTGGATGCTGGCTGCGGCTCAGGCCCCCTGTCCTCTGCACTACGCGACCGCGGTGCCGTCGTCACCGGCATCGACGCCAGCGCCGGGATGCTGGCGCTCGCGAGGCGGCGGCTCGGCGACGATGTAGCCCTCCACGTGGTCGACCTACGCGACCCTCTGCCGTTCGACGACGGAACGTTCGACGACGTGGCCGCGTCGCTGGTGCTGCACTACCTGGAAGACTGGGGGCCGACGCTGGCCGAGTTTCGGCGGGTACTCCGGCCCGGCGGCCGACTGATCGCGTCGGTGAGTCACCCTTTCACGGCCTACGCGCACCGGGATCCCCGACCCGACTACCACGCCACCACCAGCTATACCTTCGACTGGACTCTCAACGGACATTCCGCCCCGATGGAGTTGTGGCGCAGGCCGTTGCACGCGATGACCGATGCCTTCGCCGGCGCCGGCTTCCGTCTTTGCGTCATCAGCGAGCCGCAGCCCGAACCGGCCGCCCGCGAACTGTTCCCGGACGGCTTCCAGGACCTGTCGACCAACCCCAACTTCCTGTTTTTCGTGGTCGAGGTACCGCCGTCGGCCACCGGCTCAGGCAGCTAGCCAATCGCGGATCACGAGCGAAGCCAGAATCCTGCCCAGTAGTGTGGCTTCGCATGACCGACACCGAGATCGAGATCACCGCAGACCTGGTCCGCGACCTGTTGCAGGAGCAACATCCAGACCTTGCAGGGCTGGCCATCCGCGAGGTGGCGGGCGGCTGGGGCAACCAAATGTGGCGCCTCGGGGACGAGTTGGCCGTGCGCATGCAGCGCATGGACCCCACCCCGGAGCTCCAGCTCAAGGAGCGGCGGTGGCTACCCGTGCTGGCCCCGCGCCTGCCGCTCCCGGTGCCGACCCCGGTGCGGTTCGGCGAACCGTCCGAGCGCTTCCCCAAGCACTGGACCATCATGACGTGGGTTCCCGGCGAGCCGCTGGACCACGGCTCGATCAACCGCGGCGCCCACGCGGCCGACACACTGGCGGGCTTCCTCAGGGCGCTCCACGTGGAGGCGCCCGCCGAGGCGCCGATCAGCTCGGACTTCGGCGCTCACCCCAAGAAGTGCACGGACGGATTCGACCACTTCTTCCACTCCGTCGTCCCCGACGACCTCGCCGACGATGTCCGGGCCGTCTGGGACGACGCCGTCGCGGCGCCCGAGTGGGAGGGCCCGCCGCTCTGGGTGCACGGCGACCTTCATCCCGCGAACGTCGTCGTCTCGGACGGAACGCTCTCGGGCATCGTCGACTTCGGTGCCATGTTCGCTGGCGATCCGGCGTGGGACCTCGCGGCCGCATGGGTGCTCCTTCCCGCGGGCTGCGCCTCGCGGTTCTTCAGCGTGTACGCGCAGGCAGACGAGGGGACGATCCGGCGCGCCCGCGGGCTGGCCGCTCTGAAGAGCCTGTTCCTCATGCTCATGGGCCAGAACGGCGACCGGGGCCTTCCCGGCGGCAAGCCGAACTGGGGACCCGCAGGCCGGGCAGCACTCGATCGTGTTCTGAGAGGCGGTCTGATAGAGGCACGGAGCGACCGAGCCTCATCCGATACCCACCGCCGAAGTTGCCGCGATCTCTGACCCGTCCCCGCCGGTCGGCGGCAGGTTTCGGGGTGCCGGTAAGAACGCTGTCACCGATCCTGCTGGCTTATTCCGTACCCAGCGGGTCTGACGGCTCGTTGGGCAGGACAGCAGCGGCCGTCTTGACGTTCCCGGTCGCGGGTGGGGTGTGGAAATGTCGATGCAGCCGAGGCCGTGGCCGAAGGTGCCCGAGCTGACCGCGCAGGTGGCGCGGGCGGTGGCGGCACGGGGCCCGTACCCGTTGGCGATGCGGGTCCGTGACGAGCTGGGAGAGTTGTTCTCGGACGCCGAGTTCGCCGAGGCGTTCGAAGCCAGAGGACGGCCAGGCTGGTCACCGGGCCAGCTCGCGCTGGTGACGGTGTTGCAGTTCACCGAGAACCTCACTGACCGGGCGGCAGCACATCGGGTGCGGTACGGCATGGATCTGAAGTACGCGCTCGGCCTGGAGCTGGATGATCCCGGGTTCGACGCCTCGGTGCTGTCCGAGTTCCGCACGCGACTGGTCGAGCACGGGATGGAGGAGAAGGTGCTCGACCTGCTGCTGACCGCGCTCAAGGACCGGGGCCTGGTGAAGGCGGGAGGCAAGCAGCGTACTGACTCCACCCGCGTGCTGGCGGCGGTCCGTGATCTGAACAGGCTGGAGCTGGCCGGGGAGACGCTGCGGGCCGCGCTGGAGGCACTGGCCTGCGCGGCACCGGACTGGCTGGCCGAGGCGGTGCCCGTTCGGGAATGGGCCGAGCGCTACGGACCGCGGATTCACTCCTGGCATCCGCCGGCTTCTACGAGCAGGCGCGAGGAGATGGCCCTGGCATACGGCCGGGACGGGTTCGCGCTGCTGGAAGCGGTACATGCCCCTGATGCCCCGGCCTGGCTGCGCGAACTCCCGGCGGTGCAGGTCCTGCGCACGATGTGGGTGCAGAACTACCACCGCACTGTGACCGAGGCCGGGGCGGAGGTGAAGCGGCGGGAGAGCAAAGACCTCCCGCCCAGCAGAATGCGGCTGGCCTCTCCGTACGACACGGACGCGCGCTACGGCCTCAAGCAGGGCTCCTGGTGGACCGGCTACAAGGTTCACATCAGCGAGTCCTGCGACGAAACCGATGACCACGATGCGCCCACCGGCCAGGCGACGATCTCCGGAGGCGACGGAACGCCGCCGCACTTGATCACCAGCATCGCGACCACCGACGCCACAGTGACCGACGCGGAAATGACTGAACCGGTCCATCACAAGCTCGCCGGCCGTGGTCTTCTGCCCGCCGAGCACTTCCTCGATTCCGGTTATGCCTCCGCCGAGTTGATCGTGGGCATGAAGAAGAGCTTCGGGGTCACCCTGGTCACTCCGGTCCTGCTGAACAGCTCACCCCAGGCGCGTGCCGGCGCTGGGTTCGACCGCAACGCGTTCACCATCGACTGGGACAAGCGGCAGGCCACCTGCCCACGCGGGGACACCAGTACCTGGTGGAGCCCCGCGACCCAGCGCGGGACCAAGGCCATCGTCATCAAATTCGACAAGGAAACATGTCGCCCCTGCCCGGTGCGAGACAAGTGCACCCGCTCGAAGACCGGCGGTCGGACCCTCTCCCTGCAACCCCGCGAGGTGCAAGAAGTCCTCGACCATGCCCGCCTCCAGCAGTCCGACGAGCAGTGGCGAGCCAGGTACGCAACCCGCGCGGGCGTCGAGGGAACCATCCACCAGGCCGTCGCGGTCACCGGGATGAGACGTGCCCGCTACCTCGGCCTCCAGAAGACCCACCTGGAACACATTTTCTCCGCCGTTGCGCTCAACCTCATCCGCCTCGATGCCTGGTGGAACGGCCACTCGCTCGACCGCACCCGCGCCAGCCACCTTGCCCGCCTCGACCTCTCCCTCGCCGCGTGACCAGTAGAGCCGGCTGGATCGCCACCGGCCGCAAACGGTCGGCCTTCGGAGACGTGGGAGGGCTGGCCGTCAGGTGAAGAAGGGGGAAAGGGCTGCGGTGACGGCGGCGGCGAGGGCAAGGACGGCGGCGAAGGTGCCGGCAGCGCGGGTGCAGGCCGTCGGCCAGGTGGCGCCATCGATCCGGGCCAGCATGCTGGCGCCGACGGCGGACAGCAGCGCGACGAGGAGAACGACAGCGATGGTGAGAAGGACAACAGCGACGGTCACGGCAGACTCCCTGGACACGGTGGGGTGTTGACAGGGACCAAGTTCGCGGAACCGCTGTGCGCCATGGTTCACCGGAACGAAGATGAACACGGGCACACACCATCAAGGGGTCGTTCACATGCTCGATGATCTTGACCGTCAACGTTCCGCGCTGTCCGAGCTGCGCTCAAGACTTGATGAGGGACGGGCCCGTGCCGACCTGGGTATGGAGCAACTTGCCATAAGAGCAAAACGGGGGCGTACGACGGTGTCGAACGCGCTCTCCCCCAACAAGGGGGTGCCGTCGGCTGCCACAGTGGCGGCGCTGGCCCGCGCGCTGAAGCTGCCGGTGCCCGAGCTGCTGGAGTTGCGGCGGACCGCGGCCGGGGAGACAGGCACCGCGTCCGCCGACGTGTCGGGGCCGGGCCGGCCGATCGGGCAGTGGGATCCGCACGAGCTGGAGGTCCACCCCGCCGGACCCGGCAAGAGTCCGTCGGACGCCGACGGCGTGCGGGTACTGCCGGGGTATGCGCGGCGCGAGCATGACCAGGTGCTGGCCAACGCGGTCACCGCGGCCGCCACGGGCCGCAGCCAGATCGTGGTCCTGGTGGGGGCCTCCTCGACGGGTAAGACCCGGGCGTGCTGGGAGGCCGTTCAGCCGCTCGCCGAGAAGGGCTGGCGGCTATGGCATCCCTTCGATCCGACCCGCGCCGAAGCCGCACTTGAGGACCTGCACCGGGTCGGGCCGCGGACGGTGGTGTGGCTGAACGAGGCACAGCACTACCTCGGCAACCGGAAGGTCGGCGAACGGATCGCGGCGGCGGTGCGCCAGCTGCTGCAGGACGAGAAGCGCGGCCCGGTCCTGGTCCTGGGCACGCTGTGGCCCGTTTACGCACACAAATACACTGCCCCGCCCACACCAGGCGAGGACGATCCGTACAGCCTGGTGCGGGAACTGATGGCCGGACACACCGTGAGCGTCCCCGAAACGTTCGACTCCGCGGCCCTGGCCACCGCTACAGCCCTTGCCGAGCAGGGCGACGCCCTGCTGGCCGATGCCCTCACTCGCAGCCGCAACGGCGGCCGGATCACCCAGGACCTGGCCGGAGCTCCCGAGCTCCTGCGCCGCTACGAACAGCCCCGCCAGGCCGCCTCCCGCGCGCTTCTGGAAGCAGCGATGGACGCACGCCGACTCGGCACAGGCCTCCACATCCCTAAGGCCTTCCTGACCAACGCCGCACGCGACTACCTCAGCGACCACGACTACGACCTGCTCACCGACGACTGGGCCGATCAGGCCTACGCCGAACTCGCCGAACAAGTCCACGGCAAGCAAGAACCCCTGCGCCGCACCACGCCCCGGCCCTCACAACGCCCGCCCACCCCCACCACCGACGCCGGCACCACGCCGCCCAGCCCCGCAGGCCCGGTGCTCCTGCTCGCCGACTACCTCGAACAACACGGCCGCACCACCCGCCGCCACCTGTGCCCACCCGCATCCTTCTGGTATGCCGCACACACCCGCCTCACCCACCCCGACGACCTGAACAACCTCGCCCAAGCAGCCGCAGACCGGCACCGCCTGCAATGGAGCCACCACCTCCGCCAACGCGCCGCTGACCACGGCGACACCGGCGCCCTGACCCACCTGGCCAGGGTGCGGGAAAAGGCCGGGGACCGGGACGGCGCCGAAACCCTCTACCGGCAGGCCGCCGACCACGGCGACACTAACGCCCTGACCCACCTGGCCAGGGTGCGGGAAAAGGCCGGGGACCGGGACGGCGCCGAAACCCTCGCCCGGCAGGCCGCCGACCACGGCGACACCGGCGCCCTGACCCACCTGGCCAGGGTGCGGGAAAAGGCCGGGGACCGGGACGGCGCCGAAACCCTCTACCGGCAGGCCGCCGACCACGGCGACACTAACGCCCTGACCCACCTGGCCAGGGTGCGGGAGGAGGCCGGGGACCGGGACGGCGCCGAAACCCTCGCCCGGCTGGCCGGCGACCTCGGCGACACGGACGCCCTGACCGTCCTGGCCGAGTTGCGGGAGGAGGCCGGGGAGCGGGACGGCGCCGAAACCCTCTACCGGCTGGCCGCCGACCTCGGCAACACTAACGCCCTGACTTACCTGGCCGAGTTGCGGGAGGAGGCCGGGGACCGGGACGGCGCCGAAACCCTCGCCCGGCTGGCCGGCGACCTCGGCGACACGGACGCCCTGACCGTCCTGGCCGAGTTGCGGGAGGAGGCCGGGGAGCGGGACGGCGCCGAAACCCTCTACCGGCTGGCCGCCGACCTCGGCAACACTAACGCCCTGACCGTCCTGGCCGAGTTGCGGGAGGAGGCCGGGGACCGGGACGGCGCCGAAACCCTCTACCGGCAGGCCGCCGACCACGGCGACACCGAGACCCTGGCCCTCCTGGCCGAGTTGCGGGAGGAGGCCGGGGAGCGGGACGGCGCCGAAACCCTCTACCGGCTGGCCGCCGACCTCGGCAACACTAACGCCCTGACTTACCTGGCCTGGATGCGGGAGGAGGCCGGGGACCGGGACGGCGCCGAAACCCTCGCCCGGCAGGCCGCCGACCACGGCAACACCAACGCCCTGACCCACCTGGCCTGGATGCGGGAGGAGGTCGGGGACCGGGACGGCGCCGAAACCCTCGCCCGGCAGGCCGCCGACCACGGCAACACCAACGCCCTGACCCACCTGGCGATGATGCGGAAGGAGGTCGGGGACCGGGACGGCGCCGAAACCTTCTACCGGCAGGCCGCTGACCTCGGCGACACTAACGCCCTGACTTACCTGGCGAGGATGCGGAAGGAGGTCGGGGACCGGGACGGCGCCGAAACCCTCGCCCGGGAGGCCGCCGACCACGGCAACACCAACCCCCTGACCGTGATGGAGCTGTCGGACATCTTCAACAGGCTGTGGCCGTGTGGTCTGGACCCGGACGGCACACCGACGTCTCCATGGGTAACCGTCCGTGTCCGTAGAACGGAGGAACACGGACTGCCGGGCCCGTCATAGGGATGCCGCCGTTTGCGGCTGGTGACGAACCTGCTGGGTACGGAATAAACCAGCAGGATCGGTGACAGCGTTCTTACCGGCACCCCGTTTCCCGGAGTACAACGACCCGCCCCGGACGGCGGATGCAGCGCTCACTCCTCCTGGCCGTCGTCGTCATCGTCAAGGTCGGCAGTGTCCGGGTCGCGCAGGGGCCGCAGCCCCTTCACCGGCTGGGAGGCGGTGAAGCTGTAGCGGCCCAGGCAGTTGAGGTTCTTGTGCTTGAGCGGGGACAGCCGCGCGATGTCCTCGTCCCTGATCTCGTGGCCCTCGGCGCGGAGCTGGGCGACAGCGGCATCGATGTAGCGCGTCGTCCACAGCACCACGGCGTTCAGCACGAGCCCCAGCGCCCCGAGCTGGTCCTCCATCCCATCCCGGTACGCCTGGTGGATGGTGCCCTTCTTGCCGTGGCAGATGTCGCGGGCGAGCTTGTGGCGGGATTCCTGGACGGTGAGCTGCTTGTGCATCTGGCGGCGGTAGGTGTCGTCGACCGGGTCGACGACGGCAAGCAGGTGGAGGGTCTTGGCGATGCGCCCGTACTCGGCGAACGCCTGCCCCAGCGGGGTGGGATGCCCCTCGCGGCCGAACATCCGCAGCAGGTCGTAGGCGCGGACCTGGTTGGTGACCAGAGAGCCGGCCACCCGCAGCATGTCCGGCCAGTGCGTGATCACCTTCTTCACGTTCACCTTGTTCCGCGCGATCGCCTCCAGCGGCCCGTACCCGCCCGCCGTCTCGGCGCCGGGCATCTGGGCCTTCCAGAACCGCTGGTCTTCAAAGTCCTTGAAGCGCGGGGAGAAGCGGTAGCCGAGCAGCTTGAAGATGCCGAAGACCATGTCGGAGTAGGAGGCGTTGTCGGTGGCGACCATCTCCGGCTTCACCCCGCCGTCCAAGTTCAGCAGCGCGTCCAGGATGAACAGGGAGTCGCGCGGGGTGCCGGGCACCACCATCTGCCCGATGCCGATGACCTGGTCGTTGATCGCGTTGAGCCATGTGATGCCGGTCTTCTTCGCGAAGTACTTGGGTGAGGGGGCGGCGTTGATGGCCCTGTTCGCGTATAGCTACGGCGACCGGACATGTAGCACTGCGTGACTTCAAGCGGCCTCGTTTCCCCTGGCTGGGCGCCTCGTTGAGCTGAACGAGTGATCTTGGCCGGGGCGGAGGGGTACGGGTGCGGCAGGACTGGGAGCCGGAGGACCTGATCGAGGTCTGGACGCTGCTCGAAGACGACATGAAGAGGGTGCGGAACAAGTCCGGGGCGACCCGGCTCGGATTCGCGCTGTTGCTGAAGTTCTTCGAGGTGGAGGCACGCTTCCCCGAGTTGGCTCAGGAGGTCCCGGCTGCCGCAGTGGAGTACGTGGCCCAGCAGGCGAAGGTGCCGGCGGAGGCGTGGGCGGCGTACGACTGGCAGAGTAAGGCGATCCAGCGGCACCGGGGCGAGATCCGGGCGGCGTACGGGTTTCGGGCGAACACCGAGGAGGATCAGGCCCGGCTGGCCGGGTGGCTGGCCACGGAGCTGTGCCCGGTGGAGCTGTCCCGGGACCGGCTGGCGGCCGCGGTGGTGGCCCGCTGCCGCAATGACCACATCGAGCCCCCGGCTCCGGGGCAGGTCCGGCGTCTGGTGGGCAGGGCGGTCACGGACTTCGAGGCGCGGTTCTGCCGCAGCACGCTGGACCGGCTCAGCCATGTGACCTGCTCGCGACTGGAGGACCTGATCGCGGGCGACACGGACGAGGGAACCGACGGGGAGAGCACGGCGGCCGGCGGGGGCCGGTCGCACTTCACCGAGTTGAAGACCGACCCGGGCGCGCCGGGCCTGGAGAGTCTGCTGGCGGAGGTGAACAAGGTGGAGCGGGTGCGGCGGCTGGAGCTGCCCGCAGACCTGTTCGCGGACGTGTCGGAGAAGCTGGTGGACGCCTGGCGGGCGCGGGCGTCGAAGGAGTACCCGGCGAACCTGGAGCGGATGAAGCCGCCGCGGCGCCTGACACTGCTGGCCACGCTGTGCCATGTCCGGCAGACGGAGATCACCGACTCGCTGGTGGACCTGTTCATCCAGCTCGTATTGAAGATCAACACGCGTGCGGAGCGGAAGGTCGACAGGAGCTGAACGCGGAGCTGAAGAAGGTTCGTGGCAAGGAGGGGATGCTGCTGCGGGTCGCGGAGGCGGCGCTGTCGGAGCCGTCCGGCACGGTGCGGCGGGTGATCTTCCCGGTGGTCGGTGGGGAGAAGACGCTCAAGGCTCTGGCGGCGGAGGCCGCGGCGAAGGAGGCCCACTACAAGGCCCGGGTGCGGACCGTGCTGCGGTCGTCGTACTCGGCGCACTGGCGGCGGATGCTCTCGCCGCTGCTGAAGGCGCTGGAGCTGAAGTGCAACAACACCTCCTACCGGCCGGTGATGGACGCGATCGACCTGCTGAAGCGGTACCTGGAGCAGCCGCTGAAGGAGGGCGCGTTCTTCGACCTGGCGGAGACGGTGCCGCTGGAGGGCGTAGTGCCCGAGCAGTGGCGGGCGGCGGTGGTGGACGACAAGGGCCGCGTCGAGCGCATCCCGTACGAGCTGTGTGTGCTGGTGGCGCTGAGGGACGCGCTGCGCCGGCGGGAGATCTGGGTGGTGGGCGCGAACCGGTGGCGGAACCCGGAGGATGATCTGCCTGCGGACTTCGAGGACAACCGGGACGTCCGCTATGCCGCCCTGGGCCAGCCGCAGGACGCCGGGGAGTTCATCACCACCCTCCAAGGCAAGCTCAGGTCCTCGCTGGACCGCTTCGAGCAGGCCCTCGTGGAAGGCACGACGGGCGGGGTCGGGATCGTCAAGAAGCACGGCGAGCCGTGGATCCGCGTGTCCCCGCGCGGCAAGCAGGATGAGCCTGAGTCCCTGGTGGCCATCAAGGGCGAGATCGAGCGGCGCTGGGGCACCATCGACCTGCTGGACATCCTGAAGTACGCCGAGTTCGACACCGGCTTCATCGCCGAGTTCACCTCGGTTGCCACCAGAGAGAACCTGTCGAAGGACGTGCTGCGGCGCCGGCTGCTGCTGGTGCTGTTCGGGCTGGGTACCAACATGGGCATCAAGCGCGTCGCGGTCACTGGCAAGCACGGCGAGTCCGAGGCGACCCTGCGCAGGGTGCGGCACCTGTTCGTCAACCGGGCCAACATGCGGGCGGCCTTGCGCAAGCTGGTGAACGCCACCTTCGCCGCGCGGGACGAGATGTGGTGGGGCGCCGGCACGGCGTGCGCGTCCGACAGCCGCAAGTTCGGCGCCTGGTCGTCGAACCTGATGACCGAGTGGCACCAGCGCTACCGGGGCCCTGGCGTGATGATTTATTGGCACGTCGAGCGGAAGTCGGTGTGCATCTACTCCCAGCTCAAGAGCTGCTCGGCCTCCGAGGTCGCCTCGATGATCGAGGGTGTGCTGCGGCACTGCACCGACATGGAGGTGGACCGGCAGTACACCGACACCCACGGCGCGTCCATCGTCGGCTTCGCCTTCGCCCACATGCTCGACTTCAAGCTGATGCCCCGCCTGAAGAACATCGGCTCCGCGAAGCTGTACCGGCCGGCCGCCGGTGAGGACGAGATCTGGCCGCACCTCGCGCCGGTGCTGTCCACCAAGGCGATCAACTGGGACCTGATCCGCCAGCAGTACGACCAGATCGTGAAGTACACCACCGCCCTGCGCCTGGGCACCGCCGAGGCCGAGCAGGTCCTGCGCCGCTTCACCCGCGGCGGCCCCAAGCACCCCACCTACCAGGCGATCGAGGAACTGGGCCGGGCCGTGCGCACGGCGTTCGTCTGCGACTACCTCGCTGACGTGGAGCTGCGGCAGGAGATCCACGAGGGATTGCAGGTCGTGGAGAACTGGAACTCCGCGAACAAGGATCTCTATGGCAAGGACGGCGACCTGGCCGGGCAGGACAAGGAGTCACAGGAGGTGTCCATGCTCGCCCTGCACCTGCTCCAGTCCGCTCTGGTCCACGTCAACACGCTGCTGATGCAGCAGGTCCTCGCCGACCCGAAGTGGGCCGACACGCTCACCGACGCGGACCGGCGGGCGCTGTCCCCGCTGTTCTGGACCCACGTAAACCCCTATGGCCGGTTCGAGCTCGACATGAACAGCCGCCTCGACCTGGACCTGACCACCCGGGCAGCCACAGTGCCCGGCCAGCGCATCCCCGAGCGGGAACCTGCTGCCGCCCCACTGTGGCGGGACCGCCTGGGGGTCCCGGCTGTGACGGCCTCCAGGCGACGCGCATCGTCCATCCGAGTGGCACCCGTGGTGATCATTGGAAACGCCGCAGGTCGAACCGACAGCATGAGGCGCATGAGCCAATTCGTATCCAGGCGTACCACTCTCGCCGCTATGGCCGCCGGTGTTGCCTCCGCTGCCCTGCCCAACGCCGCCGCTGCTGACGCGAAGGACGGCCGCAGCTCCGCTGCGGCTCCAGACTCGGCGTGGGTGCTGCCGGGTGAGCAGGCGGCGAAGGAGGGCGATCCCGAAGCCGACGAGGTCATCGCACAGCTGGTCCGCGCCGACCAGATGGCTCTGGCCAATCAGGTCTTCCACGCCTGGACCCGCAACGATCAGCCCGTGCCCGCCGCGGCGCCACCCGTGCTGAGCGACTTCCTTCGGCGCAATGCCGTGCTGACCGCGGAAGAGAACGCGACTGCCAACAGGCTCGCGCACGGTGACACCATCAAGCTCATCCAGTCCAACATGGAAGTCTTCACGATGGCGGAGGCGTTCGGCGGCCTCTTCGCCGCGCTGGCCGACCCGCTGCTGGCCAAGTCGGTATGGGCCGCGAAATTCGACCTCGTGATGGACATCGGACGACGCTTCTCCCGCACGATGAACACCATGTGGGGCATGCTCGGCAGCAACAGTTGGGAGCCGTCGGGCAACGCACTGATCACCCTGGTCAAGCTGCGCCTCGTGCACGCCGCGGCCCGTCACATGGCCCTGGCACACGGCTGGGACACCGGCAGGGACGGCATGCCGATCAGCCAGCGCCTCAAGGTCGAAGAGCTCATGTACGTGGGCGCCTACAACGTCCAGCTGGCGGCCAAGTACGACGTCAACCCCACCGCGCGCCAGGCCGAGGAGCTGACGGCCACGATGCGCATCGGCGGCCGGCTGCTGGGCATCGAGAACAAGTACAACCCTCAGACGCTGGAGCAGGCGAACCTGGTCCTCGCCGATGCCGCCGCACACCACCGGGCATCCTCCGACGAGGGCATCAAGCTCGCGCACAACATGCTGGACTGGATGGACCGGAAGATCTTCCCCGGCGCCGGAGCCATCGGAGCCTCCATGGTCCGGATGATGGACGCGCACGTCGCCGACGTGCTGCACATCCGAGCCAACCCGCCCCTCGACACCACCGTCGCCACGCTCACCCCGTACGTGTTCCGCCCCGCGTACGAGGTCCAGCAGAAGTTCCCGCTCCTCGCCGCGGCTCACAAGCAGATGTTCGAGATCGCGTCGAAGATGTTCGCCTGGTACGCCGTCGACTTCCGCGACTACGACCTCCAAATGCCCGCCCGCTGACCACCCGGCCGTTTCGGCGACCGATGCGGCACCCATGCCTCGGCTCGCTCGTCTGCCACAAGTAACGCGGTGACCGCCGCTGCTGCCAGCCTTCTGCAGCGACGGCCTTCGCGGGGCGTGAGCTGCGCCCCAAGGGGGCCAGTACCGGCGTTCGGCGGCGAGGTTACCTTCGCCACCGAACGCCGGGAGCCTCCGGGGCAGGAGCTAGCCGGCCCTGACCCTCGTTGCCGACAGCAACCGACTGGGGAACGAAGAGCACCACTGGCCGATTTCTACAGATCCTCATCAAGGCGACGCTCGCGCTGACCGATTCTCATAAATGTTCATCTGTGAGAGTTCTGCGAGAGCCCTCGGAATGATCACGTTTCCGCAGGTCACCGTTCGCAAAAGTCCTCTCGAAACCAACACGTTGTGCGAGGCATTCCTGAGAGACTCCGGCTATGGATCTCACGCCCGATCAGGCCGCATTGGCGGTAGAACGTCACGACTGCCCGAACTGTGACGCGCCCGCCGGCAGCGCCTGCCGCACCCGGGGCGGGAAGACCGCCGCGAAGTACCACACCCCGCGCTTCGTCCTCGTCCCCGCGCTCCGCGAGGAACTGGAGATCCCCATCCCCTCCGACCGTGGCCCCGGCCGCGCATGGAAGCAGGGCCCCGCGCTCGCCGTCGTGCCCGCGCCCCGCGCCGAGCGGCCGGTGCGGATCGGGTACGCCCGCACATCGACCGCCCAGCAGGAGCTGGCGAGCCAGCTCGAAGCCCTCCACCGCGCGGAGTGCCACAAGGTCTTCAAGGAGCAGATCAGCACCCGCATCAAGGTGCGGCCCGAGCTGGAGAAGGCGCTCGCGCTGGCCCACCAGTTCAAGGAGGCCGCACCCGAGACGCCCGTCATCCTTACCGTGCACGAGCTCAAGCGCCTCGCGCGCAACGCGGCCGAGCTGATGACGCTGTCCGCCGAGCTCCAGGCCGGCGGCATCCAGCTCGAACTCCTCACCGGCCCGCTCACCGGCATCTATGACCCCAATGGCATGGGCGCCATGTTCTTCGCCGTACTCGCCGTCGCCGGACAGATCGAGCGTAACTACATCCGGGAGAAGACCCTGGAGGGCCAGGTCATCGCCGCGTCCAAGGGCAACCACGGCGGACGGCCGAAGGTCATCGACGACGACATGCTCACCTTCGCCGTCGCGCTGAAGGACAAGGGCGTCCCCGTCTCCGAGATCGCCAAGAAGCTGGTCATCAAGACCGGGAAGAACGCCGGTACCTCCCCCTCCGTGGCCTCCCTTTACCGGGCCCTGGCGGAAGCCGAACAACCGCCCCCCGAGCCCGGGTCTCGGGTGATCGAGCAGCGGCGCCCCAGGCCCGCCCGCATCACGGGGCCGGGCAGCCAAACCGACCCGGAGCTGATTCGGCGCCTGGAGCGGCATGCCCTCGGGCGGGGAGAGGACCAGTGACGCAATCGGAGCCGCGGACCGCACAGGACCCAATGTGGGGGTCCAGCCCCGTGCACGCGTCACCCCTCAACGCGTACAGCCGCGGCAAGGACACGGCCAGCACAAGAGCCCATGATCATCGGCTTGGCGTTAACCGCTGTACCGATGTTCCCCAAGGCCGGATGCGGCTCACGCCCGTCATCGGTGTGCAGCGCCCCAACGGCAAAACGGTTTCCCGCCTGGAGCTGGAACCGATCTTCACCGAGCTCGCCGAGCGGCTTGTGTCATGGAAGCCTGGCCATCTGGTCTGGTCCGTATCACTGGACGCAGCTGGTGTCGTCGCCGTCGTAGATGCCGAACGTGGCGCTCTGGGCTACTGCGCCTGTGCTGTCCTCGACAGTCAGGCCCACGCTCGTGTTCGGGGGAACGTCGACGGTCCATGTGTATGAGGTTCCGTCTTGCCGGCCGAAGTCCCGCAAGGGTGGCGCGGCGGGCTGATCGCCCGGCACGAGCCTCACGTGGTACGGAGGCTGCCCACCTGACCAGGTGATCTCCAGTGGCTGGCAGACCACAGCTCTCGTGGGTGTGTCGATCGTGAGCCCTTCGGCAGCGGCTGCCTGCGCCGCGGTTGTACCGAAGACGGCAGCCGCGCTCAATGCGAGGACAAGCGGCATCCGCGACAGCCAACGTGCCCGGCCGATCGGCAGCGGTGAAGACATGTTCCTCAGATCTCCCTTGAACGTCGTGGGTCTCGGCCTCTTCGGCCGACCTCGGTTGCCTACCGTCGTAGGGGTGTTGGCAACCTTCCCGCCGCCGCGTCTCACTCGTACGAGCAAGAGCGATCGTCCGCCAGTCAGTCTCCGCTGGGGTGCAACGTTCACCTGTTGGCCCAGGTTTCCCGGGCCCGGAGCGACACCAGCATGCTCGTGAACGGAGCTTTCACCACTCAACCCTCGGTGGCACACGAGCAAGGAATCCATGGCACAGAACAGCCAGGTTCAAAGATGAGTTCTGACGCGGCCCCAACGCCGGGCGGGAATCGGAGCCGCGGACCGCACAAGGCCCAACGTGGGGGTCCAGCCAAGTGCACGCGTCGTCCCACCAACGCGTACGACGGTTCAAGGACACGGTCAGCACCAAACTCCCAAGATCAACGGCTTAGCGTTAATCGCTGTACCGATGTTCCCCGAGGCCTGCTGGGCAGGAGAAGAGAACTGAGTTACACAGCGCTACATGTCCGTTCGCCGCAGCTATACGAGAACAGGGCCTTGATGGTGCGGACGGGGACGACGAAGCGCAGGCCGTCGACGGAGGCGAGCAGGCCCTTGCCCCAGTGCTCGACGATGGGCACCTGGGCCTGGGCGGCGATCAGGGCGGCGTTCGCCGCGGCAATGGTGTCCGCGCGCAGGTAGTACTGGTCGACGTGGACCAGCCGCGAGCGGGTCAGGGCCTCGTGGTTCGGGTTGATGACCGGGGTCATCCCGATGTTGCACGCCTCCGACACGAGCAGGGCGACGACCGAGGTGGTCAGGTCCTTCATCCGGGTTCTGCCGTCGCCCAGGTGCACGAAGGCGTCCAGGAACCCGGTCCAGGCGTGCACCTCGAACAGCAGGTCCGGCAGGCGTCGATCTTCGGGAGCATCCTCTCGACGCGCTCGCGCAGCCACTTCAGCGACTTCGGCTCACCGAGCGCGTGGAGCTTCTCCACGTTCAGCTTCGCGCGCCCGTTCGGCTGGACCTCGATGCTGATCTTCGCGTCGGTCCCTGCCTCGTGAAGGCGCTCGGCCATCTGCTTCCAAGTCGCGTCCAGTACAGCGACCAGTTCCCGAAGGTGCTGTTCGGCGTCCTCGTCCAGGCTCAGACCCGCAAGGACATCCTCGCGCACCGCCTCCCACCCCTTGCCCTGAAGCAGCCGGGCGCGCGGGTCGGACCAGCGGTGCGAGGGGGAGGCGAAGATATCGCGGCGCTTCAGGGCGCGGAAGAGCTGTTCCAGCACGCACACCACGTACGCGTCCCGGTCCACCGCCCCCTGGGGCAGCTCGGCGTTCGCGTACACCGCCTTGCGCCAGTGCGCCGGCACCAGCTTGTCGTCGACCTCGCGCGGCAGCAGCGGCTTCTCGCCCACCTTCCGCCGGGAGAGGGCCGGGAGCCGTTGCACCCCGGTGAGGATCCGTCTGCCGCCGGGTGCCGCGTCCAGCGCCTTCGACTCGCCCAGCAGCGGCAAGAACGGCTTGACGGTGTTGTAGCGCAGCGCCAGCGCCCCGCGCAGCGCGGTCTCCGCTGAGTCGTCGTCCTCCGGCACCAGGCTTACAACCGTGGCGGCCGCGCTGGAGAGCGCGGCCCGGGGCGCGACCTCTTCCAGGGCCCGCCACAGCGCGGCCACGTCCACATCGCAGCCGGTCTGCTCGATGAGCTCCAGTTCCTCGATGACCACCTTCGAGACCCGGGCGGTGATCCGTGCCGCCTTCTCCAGCTGCGGCAGCGTGGACAGACGCTGCTTGTCCGTGGACCGCTTCGCGGAGCTGATCAGCCGCGTGGCCATCAGGATCTCGAACAGGTCCAGGGCGTCGTCGATCGCCTTCGCCTCCAGGTGGCGCATCACCGCGGTGAGCATCGCCGTGCGCTTGGGCTCCGGGGTCCGTTCCAGCTTCGGCGCCTTGGTGCCCAGCCCGTACCGGGCCAGCGCGGACAGCCGGTTCAGCGGAATCTGCTCCAGCCTGAGGCGGCCGAGCTGGAAGGCGGCGATGTCCTCGACCCGCTGCAACGCGCCCTTCATCGCGGTGCCCGTGGTCCGCGTCGGCGGCCGGCGCATCCGCTCCAGCTCCGAGTACCGCTTGCCCTCCGGCGTCTTCAGCGTGGCGACCAGGTCTCCGGGCAGCGCCGGATCCGCCCGCCGGGCCGCCCTGGCGACCGTGGCGTGCAGCCGCTTGTCCGCGACGGCACGCACCTCGGCGACCTGCCGGGCCAGCACGCTCACCCCCGGCAGGAGCACCCGGTTGCGGCGCAGCCAGCCCACCGCGTGATCGAACAGAGCCTTCGGTCCCTCCGCGTGCGTCGTCCACGCCCGGCCGTGCAGGAAGGCCCGGAATTTCCGGCCCTGGTCGTGGTCCTCGTACTGGCGGTAGCCGTACGCGTCACGTATCTCCCACGCGTGCTCGTACGCCGTCGGCCTGCGCTCGGTATACCGCTTGATCTGGGAGACGTCCCCGATCCCCAGTTGCTCGGCCAGATGCTCGACGACCGGCCACGGCACCGCGAGGGGGTCCTCCAGGAACAGCCCGATGTACCTCACCGTGCACATCTGGAGAGCGAAGCCGAGACGGTTGTGGTCCCCGCGCCGCTTCGCGATCAGTTTCAGGTCCTCGTCATCGAGAAAGAAGAACCGCTCCAGCTCGGGCCTCGTCGGCTCCTCGGCGAACTTCCCATACGCCTCAGCCTGCTCATCAGTCAGAAATTCCACCGGCATGCGGCGGACCGTAGCCATCACCCACTAGAGATTGAGGACCTTCCGCCGAACCCCCGCACGGCACCGATCACCTGTGCTAAAAAGCCCAAGATCAAGTGCTTAGCGTTACTGGCCGTTCTGTTGGTCCCCAAGGCCGTACTCGTGCAGCACCGCGGTGAGCCCGCCCCTGGTGACGTCACGGATGGAGTGCACCGCCTGGCCGAACGGCGACCGCAGCACGGCGTCGATCAGCCCGTTCAGCGGAGCGCAGTCGCTCAGCACATCCCGCTCGAACCCGAGCCCTTCCCGCACGGACAGCAGATGCACGGTGTGGTTGCCGATGGGACCGGTGAGCAGGATGCTGTCGCCGGCCGCCACATGGGCCATGCGCAGCGGCGGGCGCTGGAACACGGCGATGCCCGTCGTGTTGAGGTAGATCTGGTCGGTTTCGCCGGCCCGTACCACCTTGGTGTCGCCAGCGACGATCACCACGCCGGCCTCCCGCGCGGCATCGCCGACCGACCGCAGGACGGTGGTGTACCTGGCCATCAGCAGACCGGCCTCCAGGATTGACGCCAAGGGTCGGATACCGCGGCTCGGCGCCGAGCACCGCCAGGTCGTTGACGGTGCCGCAGACGGCCACCTTGCCGATGTCTCCGTTGCCGAAGAACGGCGGGTCGACGACGAACGAGTCCGTCGTGACCGCCGGCGGCCCGTCAGCCGGCCGCACGATCGCGCTGTCCTCCATCTCACCGACGTACACGTCGCCGAGCACCTCGGCGCTGAACTCGACCAGCTCCCGGCTCAACCGCGCACCGGTGCGTGATCAAGGACGATTTCACGGGTCGACGATGGTCACGTTCGGCATCCCGTCCCTCAAGCCAGGTCCATCGGTGCGAGCAATGGCCAGGACAGACCGCCGCTCGTCCCGACGAACGTCCCATCCGGCATGCGGTTGTGGGCAGTCGGGCGAAGCCCTGACAGGGGCCGGCCGACTGCCGGGAAGTCGGTGGACGCATCCGACGACCCGGCAGCGCGTGTCCGATCAGGACTTGCAGGAGTCCACGATCAGCTGTCGGCTCCGGTCGACCAACCGGTACATCATGACCACGACAACGAGCTGGGCGAGGCCGGACACGAGAAACGCGGTCGGCACGCTGGTCAGGTCGGCCACGGTGCCACCGGTCAGGGCGCCCAGCGGGATGCCGCCCCACAGCGCCACTCGGTGGGCGCCCAGCACCCGGCCGAGCAGCTCGGGGGGAATCATCGCCTGCCGCAGCGACATCGACAGCACGTTCCACATCGTGATGCCGACCGCGATGCCGAAGAACGACACGCCGGCCGCCCAGAGGTTCGGCACCGTGCCGAGCAGGACGCACATCACCGGAGCGATCGCCACGGCGACGGTGATTGCCCGCGGCCGGCCGAGACGGGAGACCAGCGACCCGACCGCCGCGGACCCGGCGATACCGCCGATCCCCATGGGAATGAACAGGAGGCCGTACAGCCACGAGCTGAGGTGCAACGTGTTCAGGGCGTACAGCACGATGAGCGACGTCGCCATGGCCATGAACCCGGCGAGCAGCCCACTGTAGATCGTCAATTCCCGCAGGACTGGGTGCCGCCACAGCCAGCTCAGCCCCTCATGAATGTCCGCGCGCAAGGTCGTGGGCGCGGTGCGCTCGGCCCGGAACCGACCGGGGACGGCGAGCACGAGGAGCGCCGCGAGCGCGAAGCCGATCGCACCGCCGACGAACGGCACGACACGGGACCAGCTGAACAGCGCCGCACCCACCGGCGGGCCGACGAAGCTGCTCCCGACGGTCTCCTCGACGGTCAGCCAACTGTTGGCTTTGTCAAGGTTCCGGCGGTCGATGAACTGGGGCAGGATGGCCCGCACCGCCGAGTCGTACACCACCTGGCAGAGGCCGAGTGCGAACGCGATGACATAGAGCAGCGGGATGCTTCCGCCGCCGGCGACGGTGAGCAGGACGAGGACGCCGAGCAGGGCGGCACGCATGATGTTGGCGGTCGACATCGCTCGCCGGCGGTCCAGTCGGTCCACCAACGCCCCGCCGGGCAGGCCGAACAGCAGCCATGGCAGGAACGCGAACGCGGTGAGGCCGGAGATGAGTACTGGATTGCCGGTCAGCGACGCAGCGAGCAAGGGCAGAGAAGTCTTGCTGATTCCGTCGGCGCAGTTGACGGTGGCCGATGCGGAGAACAGTTTCCAGAATGAACGATCAAGTGTGGATGCCGACTTGCCGGTCGGATTGACCAAGCGAGACAAAATATGGACCTACCCTCGGAAACGGAGTGTCGTTTCCGCTCAGGCGGCGCTCATCCTCCTGATGGCGCGGAAACGTGTGACAGGTCGAAGGTTCACAGTCCCGCCTCCCATCACGTCTCGCTGAGGACAACGCGGCGGAGCATAGCATCGCGCGGCGCGTACGGGCCGAAGCTCGTTCATACTTCGCCACCTGGCACCAGATGCGACGCCTGCGGAGCAAGGCGGAGAAGGGGCTTTGAGACGTCCCTGGACCAGCCAGGCGAAACAGGAGATCACCCAGGCCGACGCCTTCCTCGCCTGGCTCGCCGACCGAGGCCGAACCATCGAACACTGCCAGCAGGCCGACCTCGACGCCTGGCACACCGAGAAGTCGGCCACCCGGCGCCCGGCCCAGACGTTCCTGCGCTGGTGCATGAAGACGACTACGCGGACACCTGTGTTCCCACGCCGCCGCCGAAGCGGCTCTCGTGGCCCTGAACGGCCTTGTGCCGGCAGTTGGTGGCTTCGGCTGTTCTGTGCGGAGATGCGGGCGCTTCGGGTGGCCTGCGTCGTCGGCTCGCCCGGTGGTGGGACGGCGGTTGGGACATGTCCGGGACAGGGCGAATGCCTGGTCACTCCTAGCGGTGTTCATCCAGAGTGGGAGGCAGGCAAAGGGTTGCACCAGTACAACCACGTTCCCTGGCACGCTCAGGAATGCTCCGTACTGTCGGAAGGAGACTTACGCCATGCGTAAACGCAATGCCGTTCTGGGTGCTTTCGGCGCCGCCGCTGTCGCGCTAGCCGTCTCGACCAGTGCCCAGGCCGCCACATGGACGCCCACAGAGGCCACCCAACACGCCAATATCCGAGAGTGCTATCGCGCCACTTGTGAATCAACAGGCGTCATTTTCCCAGGGATGGGCGTCTGGTGGTCGCACTATGCGTACAACGATGCGGGCAACAAGTGGTACTACGTCAGAAACGACAACGGTAATACAGGCTGGGTGTATTGCGGGAACGTCACCGCAGGCTGCTAAGGGTCCCATGTAAAAGGCTCCACCGTCAGACTGTGACGGTGGAGCCCAGGATCGCGTACAGCGAAGAATCGGACCACGGTCCGGATCGAGACTCTGTCGGCCGGCCTCAAGGTTTCATCGGAGGCAGTACGACTCTTGATGCACGATAAGCTCCTCTGATTCGCCGGAGGTCAGTTGAGCTCATCCGACCTGAGCTCCTCCCGCATTGCCACACGTAACTCGGTGAGCGCGGCTTCGTACTCGCCTCGCCCGCCGGAGTACCTCTCGTCTCCTGCGAGGGTGCCGGCCCCAGCAAGGTCGCGTACGTCTCGAAGGCACCGGAACGTCTCCTCCGATGCAGCAACTACCTTGGCGGAGGCGGTGGTTGTGACTTGGTATCGGATCTCGTAGCAGGGCGCGAAGCTGGTCCGGGCCGACACGTCTCGTTGGGCCAGCGCGGTGTCCAGGTCGCGGGCGAGGACACGGAAGTCGTTGCGTGCCTTGGAGAGGGCGGCGAGGTATTCGCCGTAGAGAACGCGGCGGGTGTCGGTGAGGCGCTGAGCTTGCTCCCGACGCCAGCGGTGGCGGTCGAGGAACGCGCTTGATGCAGTGGCGATGACGGCTCCGACGACGGCGCTTGCCAGCGATATCCATTGCATGGTTCGCACGGTAGGGGAGCCGGGCCGGGGTGGCGATGGGGCTTCCTTCTGTGATCACCCTCGTATAATTTCCCTTATACGAGGGTGGTTCACCAGGAACGATCCTGTGGGGGAGGGCACATGAGCGACACCGTCCTGCAGCAACCTGGAGGCTGGGTACCGAAGGCTCTCCTGGAGGAGAACCGACGGTGGGCGAAGCGGCGAGCGCTCCTCGGCCGCCTGGCCGAGAAAGGCCGCCCGCCCATGTCAATCGCTCCCGCTCCGGCCGTGGCTCGGTGACGCCATGACCACGGCGAACGATATCGACGCCTCCGCAGTCGTCGACGCCGAACTCGTCGAGGACTGCGAGCTGCTGCCGGACGTCGCCGGCCCGGCCCCCACCGCGAAGCCGCTGGTGGACCAGCACACCGTCCTGATGCCCGGCGAAACCCTCCCCACGGCCGCCGACCAGCCGACGTACACCGAACGGGACCTGTACCTCTCGCCGGAGACCGCCGAGCGGCTGAAGGCGTACGCCGACGGGCACAACACCAACAAGAACTACCGGTCCCAGCGCGGCATCTTCGAGCGCTGGTGCGACGACATGGGCCGTGTCGCCCGTCCCTGCACCACCGCGACGTACATCGAATACGTCGCTTCGATGATCGCTCGGGAAGCCTCCCCGAACACGATCGCCACGCACATGTCCGCGATCCGCACCTGGATGCCCGACGACAAGAAGCCCGGCACCACGGTCGCCCGCCGCCTGCTCAACGACTACCGCAAGGACTGGCGCAAGCGGAACCGGGTGAAGAAAGCGCCCCCCGTCACGGCCGAGATGGGCCGGGCGATGGTCGACACCTGCGACCGGCGGCACCCCATCGGGCTGCGGGACCGGTTCGTACTCCTCGTCGGCCGCAAGGCCCTCAACCGGCGCATCGAGCTCGCCGACCTCCTCATCGAGGACCTTGAGGTCGACGACGGCGGCGTGGCCGAGTGGGTCGCCTACTCCAAGACCGACCAGGCCGCCAGAGGCGAGGAGACCTGGGTCCCCGCCGACTCGGACAACCCGCTGTACGACCCGGTGCAGGCCACCCGGGACTGGCTGAACTGCCTGCACAGCCTCGGTGTGCGCTCCGGGCCGGTGCTGCGCGCCCTGACGGTGGCCGGCACCCTGCAGAACCGGTCCACCGCGACCAGGCGGGGTGACCACCTGACCGGGGACGCGGTCAACGACATCGTCCGAGGGCGCGCGTACAAGGCCGGGTTCAAGAACTGGCAGGACGTCACCGCGCACGGGCTGCGCCGCGGCGGTGCCCAGGAGATCGCGGACGCCGGCGGGGACCCGACGAAGCAGGGCCGGTGGAAGCCCGGCTCGGCCGTGGTGAAACGGGAGTATCTGGACCGCGCCCAGTCGAGGGCGGAGAATCCGTGGCTCAAGGTGCAGACGAAGCGGCGCGAGCAGCCAGAATGACCCCGAAGCAGTACAGCGCTCCTTCCGTGCACCGGCTCGCCGTGGTGGTCGAAGAACTTCCCAGGGTGCGCTGATGGAAACGGAGCAATGTCGTACCAGCCGAGTGACGCGGTCAGCTCTGTACCCGGTCATCGCCACGGGGTGCCTGCTCCTCGCCATCGCTGCGTGCTGGAGCAGCGTGTTGATCGTCGTCCTTGGGCACGTGATCCCCAGCTGGGTAGTGAGCACAACCCTGCTCTTTGTGTCGCTGGTCCTTATGCGAGTCGCTGCCGCGCGGCACCGGTCGGAGGCTGACCGGACGATACCGCGTCGTTTGACTCTGCCATGATTCATACCTGGCCTGCTGGCGGCCGTAGCCGGACTGGGCAGTGCGTTCGGCGTGTTGGGCGACCTCAGTTCGGATTACCACGTTCTTCGCCCCCACAGGCCCGCACGGTCGCGCAGCCGTTGTGCGGGAGACGTTGTTCTTGTTCGCCGGCAGCAGCGAGGTGTATGCGGTGGGCCCGACCGGCATTGCCTGGCGGCCGTCGGGTTCCTGGCAGGCCGCTGACGGCTACCGTCCCACGGCGGGTACATCGTGCTGGCCGCATCCAGCTCCTGATGGGTCCGTCTTCTGCAGGACGGGCGGCGGCGCGAGGCCCGCCGCCAAGTCGTGGCGTTCACCCGGCTCTGCAACACCGCCCCTGGACCGTACTGAAAGGCACTCAAGCAGGCCGTCGGCCTCGGCCGGGCCGACTCCCGCCTTCGAACGGGTGACCGAGGCACTGGAGCGCGGTCCGGTCGTGCCGAGCCCGGCCGTGGCCGGCTGGTCGTGGTGCCGCCTCGGAGCCGGGGCATCGCCGTTCCCCGCCGTGCTGTGCCTCATCAGGATCGCATGCGTTATAGTTGATCTTGAAAGTTCACCGCAACTCGCGGTGACTGACACTGCGTTGGTGGTCCAAGGAAAGACGCCCCGCTTCCCGTGGGGAAATGCAGGTGCAAGGCCTGCCCAGCGCTCATTCACGAAGCCCTTCCCTCCGCCAGGGAAGGGCTTCGTCATGTTCCCCTGGTACAACTTTCAGAGAGCGTCACCTGGGCCCTGCCGCCTACTTCGCCACCGAAGACGCCGCCCGCACCGAGCGAGACGAACTCGTCCGCAAGACCGGTGTCGCCGAGCAGGAGCAGCGCCAGGCCGCGGCCGGAGCCGCTCGTAGGAAGGCCCTTGCAGAAGCTGCTGAACGCAGGCGGCAGGAGGCTGAACACAGCGCCACGAAGGTGAAAGCAGCCCAGCAGGAGCAGCTCGGCAAGGAGGGAATCGCCGCCTCGAGCGTCCGCGAGGAGGCCACAAAGGTGCAGGCGGTTGACGCCGCAGCCCTGGCCCGTTTGACCAGGTCGGCTGGAACACCCACCGGGTCGCCGCGATGATCCAGGCCCGCGGGTGAGACCGCGGTCGCCGTCCGCGTCATCGAAGACGAGCTGGGCTTCCCCACCGACTCCGCCCACGACCGCAAGCAGCGTGCCCTCCAGCTGCTGAACGAGCAGGACCTCGGACGCGCGCTCTGGGCTGTCGACGACGACCAGACCGTGCCCGTGACGCACGCAAACAGGTAGGCTCGGCGGGCCGCCGCGCCCGAGAGGCCGCTCGCCGGGCTACCCCGTACTCCGCGCCGAACGGTGAGTGGGCATTTGTCGAGAAGAAAGCGGAAGCGCCGGCAGAAATCATCGACACGACCGGCTGATCTCCCACGCTCACGCCTACGACCTGCCTGACGGGGCACAGCAAGTGTGGGCGTGATGGTAGTGAGTCCGGCCCGCTCGGCCGCGAGACGCTGCAGAGCGCGGGCACGGGTGGCATCACTCGTTCCCCGTCCGGTGATCAGTTCTTGACGCCGGCCACCTGTCCCGGATCAGTGCTCTGGCCAGTGCCTCAGCGCGCCCTCGACCATCGAAGCAACCGCGGAGGCCGAACAGCTCTTGAGCTGGCTGTAGATGCAGACGGATTTCCGCTCGACGTGCCAGTAATCGAATCCAGCGAACGGATCGGACGCCGCAGATGGGTCATCGAGCGCACCACGTCGTGGCTGACCGGCTACCGCCGACTCAACCGCCGCTACAAATGCCATCCCTGCAATTACCTGACCTTCCTCGGCCTCGCCGCCATCGTCTGCTGCTACAAACGACTCCTCCGACTCACCACGTAGGACACGGTCTTAGTCGGACGGTTTGGCGGTCGCGTCCTTCAGGATCTGGACGGCTGTGTTCTCGGTCGGTGCTGGCCGGCCGGAGAGGCGGTGGACCATCACCCAGGTGCCGTCATCCAAGGCACCCGCGAAAACGGAGGCGCCCCGGGTAGCGCCGTTGTGCCAGCGCAGGCGCCCTGACGTCTGCCAGGTCAGTGCGGGTTCGCCCAGCTTTCGTTCGACGAGCAGCTTGGTCACCAGACGCGCGGTCTCGCGTGGGGTGGCCCACATCCCTCCGGCGGGCAGGATCGCGCCACTCATGTTCCAGGGACGGAGAGGGCGGCCCAGGAACCCGCGTCCACTGAGTCGTCCGGCCGACGGCGGGTTCGAGGTCACCTCGGTGATGTTCAGGGGAGTGAGAACGTGACGGTTCAGGAGCTCCTCGTACGGTGCGTCCGCCGCAGCGGAGAGTGCCGCGCCGAGGACGGCGTAGCCGAGGTTGGAGTACTCCGCTTCTCCGCCCGGAGGTCCGGTGGTGAAGGTGTCGAGGCGTTCCAGGACGGCGTTCAGGGCTTCGAGGTCGAAGTCGGCGTACGGATCGATCCGTCGTAGACGCGGCGGGACCCGGGGCAGCGCGGCGGTGTGTTCCGCGAGGTGCCGCAGGGTGATGCCGGTCCCGGCGGGTATGCGGAGGAATTGGTCGAGTGGGTCGTCGAGTTGGAGCACGTCTGCTTCGGCCAGCTGGGCGAGCAGAGTCCCGGTGAGTGGTTTGGTCAGCGAGCCGATTTGGACGAAGCGGTCGAGGTCATGGCCATGGCTGATCTGGGGGGCCTGGGTGCTGCTGAGAATGCAGGTGGGTACAGGGGTCATGGCGCGCCTTCAGCCGGTGATGCGGGGCAGTGCGCAGGCCGCTGTGCCGCCCGGCATGCGATGTCGGTTCATGGCCACCGCTCGGTAGATGACGTGCGCTGCCAGGCTGATAGGGGGAAGCCGCAGGCAGCGCCCTATCAGCCGGTACCTGCGGGAGGGGGAGGAGCCGAGAAATCCGGCCAGGGCGGGGGCACCGCCACAGCGCACCTGGCCCCCGTCGAACAGCAGAACTTCTCTGTCCAGGCGCCCCAGGTGGGCCTGGGTCAGTTCCGGTGGGAGGGTCTGCCAGGCGACGGCCTTCATCCGGGGTCTGGCCCGGAGCTGCATCTGCCGCACGGCGGCCTGACAGAAGCCGCAGTCGCCGTCGAACGCCAGCACGCTACGCAGTTCGGTGGTGCCGGCTGTGGTGCTCATGGCGATGTCGTCCATCGTTGAGGTGGCCCTTCTCCTTCACGGAAACAGAAGCAGGAACAGGACGGGAGGCGTGACGCGGGAGAGTAACGGCCTGGTGCGGTCGCGGGCTGTCACAGCAGGGGAGCCAGCCACCCTTCCAGAGCGGCTTCCCGGCGACGCGAGCGCAGGACCTCGGTCGGCCGGTTCTCCGCCCACCACTGTGTCAGGGTCGAAGGTGAGGCGCTGCCCCGCACGAAGTGGGAGAGCAGACCGAGCGAGAGGTCGACTTCCCGCTGCGTGTACGCGGTGTCCGCGGCGGAGAAGACCAGCGTCTCGACGCGCTGGTCCTGGGCATGCACCACCACGGTCATCTGCGGCGGACCGCCCGGAACCCAGGCGTCGAGGGCCGCCGCGGCGACCGTCGTCACCCGGGTCGCCCATCGGACGGCGGCCGAGCGCACCGGCACGTCGAGGACCTGGAGATCTGTCACATCCTCCCAGCCCCAGACGTGTTGTTCAGGGCCGGTGACTGACAGCTCGGTAGGGGAGAGGAACACTCCAGGGCCCTCTTCGGCCGGAGGCGCGCCCAGACACACTCTCCTCTCTTCTATCCCCTCTCTGTCAGCCTTGGGTGAGACATCCCGTTCTGCGGGGTTAGCCTGAGAGGGCACGACAGGAGAACCGTCCCTTATGCCCAGTACAGAGCCCGTCGGGTCCGAGCCGGCGCCGAGGCCGAAGCGCCGCACTTTCACCTCGGAGTACAAGCTGCGAATCGTCGCCGAGTACGACGCCGCGCCCAGGAACGAGAAGGGTGCGGTCCTGCGCAGGGAACGGCTCTACCACTCGCATGTCAAGGAGTGGCGGGCCGCCCGGGATGCCGGGGCCCTGGAAAACCTGGTCGACCGCCGGACCAGCCCGGCCCGTGCGAAGAAGTCCGCCGCGGAGGTGGAGAACGAAAAGCTGCGGCAGCAGGTGGAGCGGTTGCAGAGGGACCTGGCACGGAACAAGGCCGCACTCGAGGTGATGGGAAAAGCTTCCGCGCTCTTGGAAATGATCTCCGAGAGCGCGGACTGAAGCCTGCCGCCGACCCTGTCGTGGACGAGGCGTTCACCAGCGTCGAGGTTCAGCTGGGCATCACGGCCGCCTGTCGGCTGACCGGCCGCTCCCGCGCCACGCATTACCGTCGGCTCCGGCCCCCACCACCACGCAGAACACGTGCCCCACAGATGCAGCCGTCGGCCCTGACGGCCGAAGAGCGTTCTGCGGTACTCGAGTTGATGAACGGCGACGAGTACGCCGAGCTGGCGCCCGCGCAGATCTGGGCCCGCGAGCTGGATGCCGGGCGCTATCACTGCTCCGTCTCGACGATGTACCGGATCCTGCGCGAGCAGGATCAGTCCGGTGAGCGCCGACGGCAGGCCACCCATCCCGCCAAGGCGGTGCCCGAGCTGGTCGCCACCGGGCCCTCGCAGGTGTTCACCTGGGACATCACCAAGGCGGCCGGGCCGGCCAAGGGCGTCTGGTATCACGCCTACGTGATCATCGACATCTTCAGCCGGTATATCGTCGGCCACACCGTCGAGCGAGCCGAATCAGCTGTGCGGGCCGAGGAGCTGATCCGCGAGACCATCGCCCGCAACGGCATCGTGCCCCAGACCGTGCACGCGGACCGCGGCACCTCGATGACGTCGAAGAAGGTCTCCCAACTACTGATCGATCTGGGCGTGACGCGGTCGCACTCGAGGCCGAAGGTCTCCAACGACAACCCTTACAGCGAGGCCCAGTTCAAGACCACGAAGTACATGTCGGATTATCCTGAACGGTTCGATTCGCTGGCCCACGCCCGCGAGTGGTTCGACGCGTTCATCGCGTATTACAACCATGAGCACCGGCACTCGGGTATCGGCTGGCACACACCAGCCTCCGTCCACTTCGGGACCGCCGAGGAAGTCCGCGACCAGCGCGCGGTCACCCTCGCCGAGGCATACGCCCGCCACCCCGAACGCTTCGGCCGCCGCCCCAGACCACCCGAGATACCCCAGACGGCCTGGATCAACGACCCGGCCAAACGCAGGGAACCCGCACCACAAACCTCATAGCGTCACGACCGTCTCACTGGACTTGAAATCTTCCGATCCAGAACAGGCCGATCACACATCCCGGCCGGCCGGGACCGCCGTTCTGGGTCGATGAGGTTCCCAATTTTCAGCTCCGTTCCTCAATCACGGACATGGAAGCGTCCGTCCCCCGACTGCTGGACCTTGCACCTTTCGCACCCTGCTGCGCTCCAGGACGCACCGGATATGCGCCCATCACCGGCAGACGACTCCAAGGTGCGATCGACTCTGAAAATCAGGGAGCTTCCCACTCTTGTTGACGGGCACCTGATCATGCCAGGGCGGACTCCGCACGGTGACCCTTCCGGCCACGTAGGGATGTACTTTCCGCGTCCGAGAACTGGCCACCGTGGTCGGAGACGCGACTGGGCCGCGGCGGAAGATTTCAAGTCCAGTGAGACGGTCGTGACGCTATGAGGTTTGTGGTGCGGGTTCCCTGCGTTTGGCCGGGTCGTTGATCCAGGCCGTCTGGGGTATCTCGGGTGGTCTGGGGCGGCGGCCGAAGCGTTCGGGGTGGCGGGCGTATGCCTCGGCGAGGGTGACCGCGCGCTGGTCGCGGACTTCCTCGGCGGTCCCGAAGTGGACGGAGGCTGGTGTGTGCCAGCCGATACCCGAGTGCCGGTGCTCATGGTTGTAATACGCGATGAACGCGTCGAACCACTCGCGGGCGTGGGCCAGCGAATCGAACCGTTCAGGATAATCCGACATGTACTTCGTGGTCTTGAACTGGGCCTCGCTGTAAGGGTTGTCGTTGGAGACCTTCGGCCTCGAGTGCGACCGCGTCACGCCCAGATCGATCAGTAGTTGGGAGACCTTCTTCGACGTCATCGAGGTGCCGCGGTCCGCGTGCACGGTCTGGGGCACGATGCCGTTGCGGGCGATGGTCTCGCGGATCAGCTCCTCGGCCCGCACAGCTGATTCGGCTCGCTCGACGGTGTGGCCGACGATATACCGGCTGAAGATGTCGATGATCACGTAGGCGTGATACCAGACGCCCTTGGCCGGCCCGGCCGCCTTGGTGATGTCCCAGGTGAACACCTGCGAGGGCCCGGTGGCGACCAGCTCGGGCACCGCCTTGGCGGGATGGGTGGCCTGCCGTCGGCGCTCACCGGACTGATCCTGCTCGCGCAGGATCCGGTACATCGTCGAGACGGAGCAGTGATAGCGCCCGGCATCCAGCTCGCGGGCCCAGATCTGCGCGGGCGCCAGCTCGGCGTACTCGTCGCCGTTCATCAACTCGAGTACCGCAGAACGCTCTTCGGCCGTCAGGGCCGACGGCTGCATCTGTGGGGCACGTGTTCTGCGTGGTGGTGGGGGCCGGAGCCGACGGTAATGCGTGGCGCGGGAGCGGCCGGTCAGCCGACAGGCGGCCGTGATGCCCAGCTGAACCTCGACGCTGGTGAACGCCTCGTCCACGACAGGGTCGGCGGCAGGCTTCAGTCCGCGCTCTCGGAGATCATTTCCAAGAGCGCGGAAGCTTTTCCCATCACCTCGAGTGCGGCCTTGTTCCGTGCCAGGTCCCTCTGCAACCGCTCCACCTGCTGCCGCAGCTTTTCGTTCTCCACCTCCGCGGCGGACTTCTTCGCACGGGCCGGGCTGGTCCGGCGGTCGACCAGGTTTTCCAGGGCCCCGGCATCCCGGGCGGCCCGCCACTCCTTGACATGCGAGTGGTAGAGCCGTTCCCTGCGCAGGACCGCACCCTTCTCGTTCCTGGGCGCGGCGTCGTACTCGGCGACGATTCGCAGCTTGTACTCCGAGGTGAAAGTGCGGCGCTTCGGCCTCGGCGCCGGCTCGGACCCGACGGGCTCTGTACTGGGCATAAGGGACGGTTCTCCTGTCGTGCCCTCTCAGGCTAACCCCGCAGAACGGGATGTCTCACCCAAGGCTGACAGAGAGGGCGGTACGAAGCAGGCCCCGTGCCTTCGCGGCCACGTTTGAGCCATGGAGGCTGTGGAGCGTCTGTGTCCGTTCTGCTTCCGATGGAGGCAAGTGCTCTGCGGGGCGCAAGGCGAGGACGGGGGAGAGACAGGCAGCTAACCGGCTTATTCCGCAGTCGGCAGGGGTGCAGGGAGGCCCTTTTCGCTTGGCGAGTTCACTCCCGGCGCGCTTCCATCACCGATGCGAGAACGCACTCTCTGAAGCAGTTGGCCAGCTAGGGAGATCGCTTCGTCGAGCCCCCTGCTCAGAAAGACCAGATCGCAGGCCACCATAGTCAGAGCGAATCCGGTCAGTCCCATGAGAAGGGCGATTCCCAGATGGAAACCGATCGGCATGACGGCGGCCCACGGCCGAAGGGCCGGCACCAGGATGCCCAAGGGGAAGTAGACGAGGAAGAGCACAGTCACATAGGTCCCCGAGAAGACGAGGAAATCATTCTCGTAAACGAAGTGTGACAGGGCAGGGAAAGTGAACTCCGGAACCCTGAGAACGTAGAAGAGCGCCGTACCGTCCTGCCACATCTGCCCTTGCACCTTGTAGAGGCCGCTGACGACGTAGACCAGACACACTTGGAGAGCTATCGCGACCACACCGATATTGTGCAGCGGGTCTCCTATGGCCCGCACTTGCCCAGGGAGGCGGTTCACGATTTTTTTACCGATCCCACTGGAAAAAGAGAACCGGTCGTAGCAGCGCGTCAGGAGAAGCATGAGGATGACGAGATAGGCGAGATTGTCTCCACCGTCGAGCAGCACGGTCTGGCGCTTCCGCGCGCACTGCTGGATGCCGACGCGCACCGCCTCCTCGCCGAGCAGCAGGGATGGGCTCAGCAGCGGCAGGAGAGCGGCCCCACGGCCCGTCAGAGACGGGCCGAGGCACAGCGCGTGCAGCCGCCTGTCCGACGACCGCGCGGCAGCCGGTGGTGAGCGAACTCGAACTCCTTCTTCCCGTGCTTTGGGGGCGGACACAATCCGGAGACATAACCTCTGAACTCGGATCTCGCCGCATTGCTCCGTGACAACGCGGACCACCCCTGGAAGCCGGGTTTCCCGAAGACCGCGTGCGCATCCTCCTGGAGAGCGCCAACGCCAGGACCCTCGACCTCGACTGGTCCTTCGGTACCGGAACGCCTCTGTCCGGCGCCGCACAGGATCTCCTCCTGCTCGCATACGGCCGACGGCTCCCCCCAGGACACCTCCGCGGCGAACCGGGCGGGCGCTTCCTCGCTGCGCAGGTGTGACCGCGGCAGTCCCCGGACGGTCACCGGTATGCCTGCCGGCCAACGGCGACACCGCAGGCAGCAACCCGGTCCGCCCTGCGCCGCCCCGGTCGTGACCGCCACCACCGACGGCAGCGCCGACGCCCGCAGGTGTCGCAGTGGGTGACGCGCGGTGCGCTGACGTGTGAGCACGCGGTCATCCGCTCCGGCACTCCAGAGCCCTTCTCCATCGCCCCTGCGACCGTCGCCTTGATGGCCGACGCCTCCACAAGCTCAAGTCTGGCTCAGATAGTCCGATAAGTACGCGAAGAAATCACAGAAGTTGCATAGGTTGTGCACAGACCTGACCAGTCAACTTGCTTCATGTAGGGGGAATTTGCGTGCGAAAAGCAACGATGCGGTACGTACTCACTCCAGTCACAGCCTTCGCTCTCACTGCGACACTGGCTACTGCGGCCGGCGCAGTTGAGGAGTCAGCTGATGCGGCACCTGAAGCGGTTTCTTCCGACCAGATCGCTACCCGGGAGTCAGCTGCCAGCGTGATGGACGGTCCGAGCAAGTCAGCCGCCGAAGCTGCCGTCGATCGCGCCCTCGGCGCTCTGCCCGAGATAGGGGCCGACAGTGATGTCGGGCCCATGCGCTGTGACAACCCGGTCAAACAATGGGTTCAGGTGAGCAGCAAGACGAACTACCACGTCCCGTCCAAATAGAACGGCACCAGCTACAAGGACGGACCGGGCGGATCGATGCGGGTCAGCGTCGAGAAGTCGGGCGAGATCGGGGTCGAGATCAGTGGCACCGGCGGGGCCAGTGCCAGTGTCCTCGTCGCTGAGGTCAAGGCGGAGTACGGAGTCGCGGTGGTTGGGAAGGTGGGGGTCAGTGTGGGGCACACGTACACGCACGCAATCCCCGCAAAGAAGTACGGCCACATGCAGTACGGTTCTTGGGGATTCAAGGTGAACTGGGTGAAATACAAAACCAGTTCCGACCGGTGCAGCAGAGTGAAGATTGGCTCAGGCACCGCGAAGCTTCCTACCAAGGAGATCGGTTGGCGATTCTGGGCGACGAATTCATGACGCTACGACTGCGCCTCTCGCATCCCACCCTCGCCGTCTGCGCTTCCATGCTGGTCATTGTCCTGGCCTCAGGCTGCACGGGCGAGGGCAGCGATCCGAAGGAGCCAAGCGCCCCCGCGAGCAGTCCAGAACAGCAGAAGCACCCTTCCGGAACGTCCGTCCGTACCGAGGAGCGGCTTGGTAGGCAGGTTCAGGAAGCTCTCGGCACAGAAGAGGTCAGCGACTCCGATCCGCTATTCATCGAGGCGGGACTTGAGCGTGTCAGCGACGGATTCCACACCGAACCGGAACTGACACGAGGGCGCTCGTACAGATTGGCGGTCGCCTGCGCCGGGAAGGGCCAGATCGTTCTGTCCGTAGCTGGGAAGGACCCCGTCCGCCAGAAAGTGGACTGTGACGGCGTCCCGCTTCGCCAGCGTCTCACAGCCTCAGCGGCCAAGGTCAGGATCGACTCCGAGGCGATTCCGGGGTCCACGGGAATGGTGGCCTGGCGGCTGGACAAAGCCGACAGGTAAGCCACAAGCTCATTCGAAACGCAGCACGGCACTGTGCCCCGGACCCGCATCGGGCGGATGCGGGGCAAGGTGTCGCCCTCGTCGGTCCCTCGGTCCCCGCCGGAAGCAACCCTCCAGTCGGCTGCCCTTCTTCCTGGTTGTTCGTGGCGCCGCCCTCGCATCGCCGTTTGTCCGTTGCTACCGGCCCGGCGGCCCGCAGAACGTCCGGTGTCTCCTGCAGCGGTTGTGCGCAGTGGGATCCCAGGCTCAGGCCGATAGACGAGGTGTCCCCGGGCGGGTAGCCGGTCCGGGGGGCGCCGCCGCGGGGCTCGGTGCACGCCGCTGGACGGCTGCGGTCGGGGTGGCGGGGCCGGTGAGGCCCGGTGGGAGAGTGGCCGCTAGCCGGCCGCCGTGGTGTTCGGCGAGATCGGCCACCGTCTGCAGGGCGGCGAGTTCGGAGGGTGCGAAGCGGCCCGGCTGGGCCTGGGCCCGGGCCACGATTCCCTGTGCGTGTTCGGCGAACGCGCTATAGGGCCCGGCCGCCGGTCCTGGACCGGTAGGCAGATCCGAGGGTGGCAGCTGCTGCCAGGCCTCGCGGAACTCCGCTACCCGGCGGTGCGTGGAAGCGCCGAGTTCCTTGCCCATGTCGGTGCCCGCCCAGGCCTGGAAGGCGCGGGCGATCTCGCGGGAGGCCTCCACAGCGTCGTCCCTCGTGGCGTACGGGAGCGGGTCGTTGGACCGCAGGGTGCTACGCAGTCGGCGGATCTCTGTGAGGTTCTGGTTCTGGGCGGCGGCCACGGTGTCGGCATCGGGGCGCTCGCGGAGTGGACTGCTGTAGGCCAGGGCTGCGTCGGAGACCTTGAGCAGCGCTTCGGCGGTCGGCAGGTCCGGGCGGGTGGCACCGTTGCGCAGCCGGTCGGCCCCGGCCTGTGCCCAGTGGGCGATGGTCTCGCAGAAGCGGGCGGAGACGATCCGCCAGAACCCCTGGACGCGTACGTCGTCGGCCAGCTGCTCGAAGTACGGGCCGGCCTTCTCCCTGATGACGTCCCACAGATGGGCAGCAGCACCGCGGAAGGTCTGCAGCTGCTGCCACTCCGGCAGGTCCTTGAGCGCCGGAGCATGACGGTCGGCTTCCTGCAGGGCGGTGTTGACCGCGGCTGCCGCCTGCCGGGCGTCGGCTGTTCCGAATGGGGCGGGCGCGGGCACGGTGGCTGCAGGGCGCGGACCGGTGTTGTCGGTGGCGGTCCATGGGCCGGGCGGGGTGCGCCGCCACTGCTGTTCCAGGATGCGCAGGTCGTTGTCGAGGGCGGCGCGCAGGTCCTGGGCGGTGCCCAGTTCGGGCGGGACGATGTCGGCCCATGCCTCCTCCACCCTCTCGAACGCCTCGGACAGGTCCACCGGCTCGATGAGATCGGCGGCCCACCGGTCCGCGGGATCGTGGTCATCGGCCCGGCCGGTTCGGCCCGTTCGGCCCGTTCGGCCGGCTTCCGGGGGAGCGGTGGCCGGGGCGGATGAGGCCGCCTCCGTCCGCGTCCGGTTCTGGGCGTCGGCGGAGGCCTTCAGCTTCCATGTCGGGGCGCCGTAGCCGTCGTACAGGATCCCGTCGCGTGCGGTCCACCCCGCGCCGTCCGGGAGGTCGTTGCCGGTCCACAGCGGGAGCTCGCGCTGTGCCTCGGGCATCGCCGCCTCGGCGTTCGCCCGTGCCCGCTCCTCCAGCGGGGCCGGGGACGATGGTGGCGCCTGCGGAGCGGAGGCGGGAGAGCAGGTGGCCCGGGATGCCTCGGCAGCTGCCCGGACGGAAGTGCCGGCCGTCTCTGGAGTGGGTTCGGTGGTGGGTCCGGCCATGGGTGCGTCCTCCGTACGGTCGGGTGTCGGGGCGGGAGAGAGAGTCATGGGGTCTCTACAGCAGTGCCTGCAGTTCGGCGGTGCGCCGGGCGAGTTCGGCTGCGGCCGGGTGCGCGGCCGCGGTGGTGGTGGCTTCTGCGGTGAGCAGGTACACCTCGAATGCCTCGTCGGCGCCGGGCGGTGGTGGCACCAGCGGCGGGGGCTCCTGGTGGCGGCCGCCAGCGCAGGCGGCCAGCTGTAGACGGGCCGTGAAGTTGTGCAGGGTGTTGATCCAGTCGGCCTCGGCGAGTTCGCGCCCCGGTGCCTGTTCGCCCGCGTATGTGCGGACCCAGCCGACGTACAGGGCTGTCAGGTGCTCGACCACGGGCGGGTGGCGGTACCAGCAGGGCGGGATGTTGTTGTGGAGTTCGAACGTGCGGCGCAGCCATTCGACCCAGGTCGCGAGTTCGCGCATCCGCTCACGCCACTCCGGCGGGTCCATGGCCTCCCACACCCAGCGCTGAGGCTCCGGCTCGGCAGCGGCCGGTGGTGCCGGCCAGAGGGAGGCGGGGTTGTCGAACGCGTCAGACACGGGTGCCGGCCTTCCCAGGCGCGGCGGGCTTGGTGAAGCTGACCGTCCCCGTCGGAGGAACGGGGGCGGCCAGCAGCTTCTTGAGGTCCTTGTCGCGGAAGGTAAGCCGCATCCTGACCTTGATCGGGGGCTGGTTGGAGTACTGGGCGATGGCGGTGAAGTCCGGCAGCTGCTGAAGGGAGTGGACCGGGGCGAGGTCGGTCTCGGTGGCGGAGGTGTTGGTGGAGTACTCGCCGCGGGAGCGGCCGTGGGAGGTCCGCATCACCTCGGTGCGTCCGTACAGGCCGGAGAAGTAGCGCAGGGTCTCCAGGTCGCCGCAGCCGGGCAGCAGCATCCGCAGGCCACTCGCGGAGAGCACGGTGTTGGCCTTCTGGGTGCCGAGCCGGTCGCGGAGCTGGGAGAGGTCGTGCCACACCGTCAGGACGTCGATGCCCATGCGGCAGGTTCATGTGCAGCCTGCTGAAGAAGGGCAAGGCGCACCCGCAGTACGACGGCTCGCCCGTCGAGCTGGCCCTCGCCGCATACAACGCCGGATGGGGGCGTGTCGACCAGCACCGGGGCGTCCCCGACGAGAGGTTCGCCGATGGCCAGACGTACGACTACGTCAACATCATCATGGCGACCGCCCGGCAGTTCACTGCCCCTTCGTCCAGCGAGGAAGTGGATCTGCCCGCCGGTTACACCCTGCCCGCCGACACCCCTCGCGAGGTCCGTACCGCCGTGTCCTGGGCGCTGCAGCAGAAGGGTGGTTGGTACCACCTGGGAGGCGACTGCACCAACGCCCATGGCCAGAGTTCGGCTCACTGGTGCGACTGCTCGTCCCTGATGCAGCAGGCCTACCGGGCCGCCGGGACCAGCATTCCCCGGGTCACCTACGACCAGGTCGGCTTCGGCGACCACGTCAGCATCGACGAACCCGAGCCGGGCGACCTGGTGTTCAACCCAGGCAGCGACGGATCGGACGCGCGCCCGGGGCACGTAGGCATGTACATCGGCGACGGAAAGATCATCGAGGCGCCCCGCACCGGCGTACGGACCCGGATCGTCTCGTACAGCAGCTGGCGCCACTCCACCAGCGCCATCACCCGTATCACCGCAGTTCGCCGGGTGGTGAAGTGGTGACCCGCGCAACCGAAGGGCATCCCGCCATGCACGAGCACGAAGAGGCCTTCCACCCGTGGGGCACCGTGTCTCCCGCGTTCTGGGGAGCCCCCGCACTCGCCCCTGCCGAACACGCCGGGCTCCGGGCGCGGACACCGGAGGTGTTGCGCGAACGCCTGGCCGCGATCGCCGCTACAGCGTCCGAGGGCCGGCTGCAGGATGCCGCCTGGATGGCGTACGACCTCGACACCGAGATCGCCGCCGAGTACGGCGCCGAGCATCTGAACATCGTCCACATCCGGGAGGTTCGCGGGCACCTCGCGCATCTGGTGGGCGACCACGCCACGGCGCTCGGGTGGTATCTGCACACCGCCCGCCTGCGGGCGACGATCCAGGGGCCTCGGCATCCCGACACCGAAGAGGCGACCCGCCGCGTCTACAGCCTCTGGCGAACCGTCCCCGCCCAGGACGCCCACCGCCTCGGCATCGAGCTCCTCAGCGCGGTCACCGACATCCACGGACCCGACGCACCGGTTGCTCTCCGGACCCGCCGACGGCTGGACTCCCTCGTCCGGAACAACTGACTCCGTCCGGCTCGGCCGCGGTCCGTCTGTTGTCCGCGGACAACAGACGGTTTGTTGTCCGCGGACAACAACATGGCCGTGCGTCGAGTTGTCGTACGTGGACGCGATGTACGGACTCCGTCGGCATCCGCTGCGGGACTGCGTGACGAGTCGGTTCGAAGATGTCGCTCCGGTGCGCACGTTTCGTTGGTCGCGCGGTGAGTGTCATTTCCCGGGCTGGTACTGGGTGAGTGTCATTTCCCGGGCTGGTACTGGGTGAGTGTCATTTCCCGGGCTGGTACTGGGCGGCGACGACCGGGCGGCATGCTGATCCCCACCGAGCCGCACCGCACCGCTCATCTCAAGCGATCTCGATGCTGAGTTGGGAACCCAGTTCCTCGAAACCCAATGCGGCCGCAACACGTCGGGAGGCGGGAGGGCGCGCGCGCCACTGCGGCAACAGCCCGACAGCGAGAGCATGAGCGACCGCCGCTGAGCCCGTCACCCGTGCCAGTCCTCGCCCGCGCGTTTCTGGCGCCGTCAGTACGCCGATATGGGCCGTCCGCCTCGGCCAGGCCCGATATCCCGCAGCAGCAACCACCTGGCCATGCTCGCGGACCACGAACGCGGGCGACGTAATCTCGTCCAGAGCAGCCTCACCAGCGTCCTCATGACCCGCCACCTGCTCCAAGCTCCGCAAATCCGGGTGACCGGCTGACAGTTGCTCCACCGTCAACGCACCAGTGTCCGCCGGCCGGAATCCCGCTGCGGACACATATGACAGCGCCGCCGGCCCGAGCACCCGAGCGACCGGAAGGGCCTCCCGGACCAAAGCGCTATCCACGACGGCCTCCACCGGCAGTCTCCCCAGTGCGTCACGAACAATTCGGGCGGCACTGTCACTCGGCGCGGTCACAATCGCTGATCCGCCCAGAGCTACCACTCCGACCCAGCCAACCGGGCACAGCCCGGAGCGCGGAGAGACCACCACGTGCACACCGCCCGGCTGGGCGAACGACACCGGCACCTGGGCCAGGTGCTCCCAGAGCCCATGGGCTCGTACCACCAACGGATCAATCGACATGATCCCGATCCTGCCAGCCGAAGCAAGCCGCTGACCTGGGAATTAACGAGAGGCATCGACCGGCTACGGCACATCAACACTCTCTCGACGTCGTTCTCGGGCGAACCGGATCGACTGAGATCACATGACACGGACAGATGCAGTCCGTCTCAACGAACCAAGTCCGCATGTCTCACCCAATCCAGTCCGCGCAGATCAGCGCCATGCGGACGACAAACTTCAATGAGACAGGACACGGTCCTTCAGCGGCCGAGGCCTGGTCCTGGCCGCACCTGCGGCTGCGGCTGCGGAGAGGCGGCACGGTTGCGATGGCCGGCTTCGCGGGTAGTGCGTCGGAGGTTCTGCTCGGCCTGACGTGCGGCTGCGGCTTCCCGTGCTGCCAGCGACCGTTGTTCCGTCTCACGGACCGCCTGCCCAGGGGTGAGCCGGGCCCGTAGCTCGGCTTCCTCACGCAGCCCGCACGCCTTACGTGTCTCCAGGGCGGCAATCGTGCGCTGCTCCGCCGCCTGCCGGAGAAGTTCCTCGTGCCTGTCCGCGTCAGCACGGTTCAGGCGGACGGCGAGGGCAGGCAGTTGGGCGCGGCACTCGGCGATCCGGTCGGACAGCGGCCTGTCGGAGTCGGTTCCGGTGGATCTGTGGATCCGGTCCCTGGCGCTGTCACGCAGAGCCCGGGCCCGGGCTCGCAGTTCGGCTGCCCGGCCGTCCAGTTCCGTGATCTGCCGGGTACGGTCCTCGATCCTGGCGTGCATGACGTCGGCGGCCTCCCTCATACGGCGCCGTCCAGTGAGCACGGTCCTCTTCAGGGCGAGGCGGGCGACGATCTTCCGCTCCGCGTCGCCCTCGATACGGTTCGACTCGCGCAGCCTGGCAAGTTGGAGGTCGATGGCATCGGCCTGCTCCTCGGCACGCACAGCGCGGGCGAGATCGCTGTCCGCCGTGTCCAGGTGCCGGCTGATCTGTGCGAAGGTCCGGCGTGCCGGTGCCTGACCGGTACCGAGGACGGCGGCGAGCTCGTCGGCCTGCCGTGCGTAGGTCCGTGCCCGCTCCGTGGCGGTCGCCGCGTCCCGGTTGGCCCGCTGGACACCGGGCTCCAGGTGGGCGGTGGCCAGATGTCCCCATTCCCGTTCGTTCCAAGGCGTCACTGTCGCAGGCGGGATCGTCGGCATCGAACGCCCTGCGGTGGCGAGCTCGTCGGTGACCATGACGTCGCCGCGCTCCTCCTCCAGCAGCCGCCCGCACGCCGCGACGGCACGGTCCAGTCGTTCGCCGTCGGTACGGACTTCACCGAAGCGGATCCGGGTGACGTCGTCCTCGAGTTCGTCGAGCGGCAGGAAGAGGTGCGATCCCAGCCGGGCCCGGGACATGGCCGGGTACAGCGAACGGGAGTCGGCATGCAGGCCATAGGCGATCGTCAGGTCGGAGGTGAGGCCCTGGGCGGAACCGATCGTCATGGCGTAGCCGTGGGTCAGCCGGCCCTCGGCGATGTCCTTCTTCGACATCCACGCGGCCTGTGTGTCGTGCCCGCCGCCGGGGCGTCGACGGCGCCATTCGACCCGTACCCCCCGCTCGTCGTCTACTTCGAGGACAACGCCGCGGAAGCCGTTGAGCACGTCGGGCTGGGAAAGGTCGCGGCGGGAGCGGTAGTCGTTGCGCCGGATGTGGACCAGGTCTCCGGCGGCGAAGGCGACCCGGCCGCCGCCGGCAACTGCGTACGTACGGCCCGCGTCCAGTTCTCCGGAGGCGACCAGGACGGCGCGGGCCCCTGCGTTGAGCGCGGCCACGTCCGCCCGCCGTGCGGCGAGCAGCAGCAGATCGGCGACCTGCCCGTGTGGATCCCCGGACCATCGGCCGCGTACCTCGTTCCAGCGCGCGAGCATGGAGGTCAGGGCCTCGGTGGCGGTGTCATCAGCGTGTACGTGACCGTGTGCGGCGTACGCCGAAATGGCTGTCGTACGGCCTCCATCGCGCCAGTCCTGCAGCGCCGCTCTCTCGACGACGTCTCGCTGACGCCGGTTCTCCGTCAGTTGCAGCCCGTCGACGAGCCGGTGGATCCGGGCGAAGCCGCCGCCGATGCCGACGGCGCGCAGCTGCAGCGGATCGCCGACACCGGCGATCTTCGTGCCGGTCCGGGCGGCATGGCGGAGCAACGCGGCGAGGGCGCGGTCGTCGACCATGGCTGCCTCGTCGATGACCATGACGCCAACGCCATGGAGACCGCGTCCGCCGCTGATCTCGCGCGTCCAGGCCGCGATCGTCCGGGACTCGATGCCTGCCTCGGCGGCAAGGTTCGCGGCCGCCACGGCCGCCGTGCTCGCTCCGGCAACGGTCAGGCCGGCGGCCTCCCACCCGGCCCTGGCGGCACTCATCAATGTGGTCTTGCCCGCACCCGCGACGCCGATCACGGCGTCGGTCCCGTGCCCGGCGGTGAGCAGACGCATCACGACGGCGCGCTGCTGAGGAGAGAACCGGAAGGCGCGGCCGGACATGGACTGGGCGACTTCTACGGTGGCGATCGTCAGCTCGGCGGCCTCGGGCGTCAGCTGCGCCAGGCCCGCACCCAGACCGGCCGTCGCGCACTCGATGATGGTCTGCTCGGCCGCGACGACGCCGCTGTGCGTGTAGCGCTGACGGTGTGTGCGGTGGTGCCGGTTGGAATCCGCGAGACGTACGGCATGCCCGTCGACGGGCAGGACCTCGTCGGTCAGCGCGACCAGCTGGTCCTTGCTCAACAGGTAGGGCAGCGTCCGTGTGACGGCGGCCATGACGTGGGTATGGGTGACAGCCTTCCGGGCTGCGGTCAACCCGTGTTCGGGATCCCAGATCTGCGAGGCAATCTCCTGCGGACCTGGCATCAGCGGCCGGTCACCACCAGGCCATGACGGTGCGGGCCCGTCGGGCCCGGGAAGTGCGGCCGCGACCATCGCGTCAACGGCAGCCTCGCTGCCCAGCACCGCCGCGGCGCGCGTCCGCCAGTTGTGGCGTGGCGCCTCTGCCGCCGCCTCGTCCTTGGCCTGGGCCGTCCACCTCGCGGCGGCCCTCATCCGATCACGGCCGGCGTCCCTGCCGACGAGGGCGAGGACTTGCTGCCGGCGACGCGAGAAGGCACTGCGCAGGTCCCCGTCGACGCCTACGAGTTCCCACGCCCCTGTGCTCTCGCTGCGGACGAACCGCGCACCGTGACGCTCGATCAGCCGGGCGCGCAGCCGGGCCTCGGCAATCTCGTTGATCAGGTGCACGTGCCGGAGCAGGTCCTCCGCCCCGGCCGCGATGGTGCGCCACTTCCCGTCCTCGCAGCGCGCCATGTGCGCAATGTTGACGTGAACATGCAGGTGCGGGTCACCCGGGGATGCGTCCACCGGTCGGGCGGAGCGATGCAGCGTCGTCCAGCCGATCAGCCCGGAGGTGGCCACCCGCTCGGCGCGCTGCCCGTCACCGTGGTGACCGGCCATGCCATAGGCCGTCCACTCCTCCAGAGCCCCGACTGCTTCGGTCACCGAGGCCATCCACTCGCCCTCGATCGCCGCGGCCAGTTCCTCGCCGGCGAGCGCGTACGCGGTGCTGATGGATTTCGGGAGGTCGAGAGAGAGGTCGACGCCGCGCAGTCCGACGTCGACGCGATGGTTGCGCCACCGGTTCGCCTCGGCGATCACATCGCCACCGTAGAGCTGCTCGACCGACAGCCCGGCCGCCGCTGCCAGACGCCCGGCATCGCCGACCGGCAGCAGGTGCGCCTCCCCGTCGCGGACGATCCCGCGTTCGGCACGTGCGAATCGGCTCGCCAGCGCCTCGTTGCCGAGGTACTGCGCAGCAGTCATCCCGTCGGCGGCTGCGAGCTCGGTGATGGCGTCGACCACTACGCGCGCGGTCACCTTTCCGCGCGGGTCCAGCTCCCGCTTGCGCTTCACCAACTGCTCACCGGTACGCCAGTCCCGGCCGTCCATCAGCGCCCGCGCGGCATCGGGATCGACAGGCTCTCCCGCGACCAGGCCCAGCTCCGTCAGCCCGCTCCCGATCCACCGCAGGTCACTCGCGGCCGCGAGCCGGTACTCGACCTCGGCATCCGACGACTGGTCACAGCCACAGTCTTCTGCGAGCCGGTACTCGACCTGCTCGGGAGCCACGATCGGGGTCGCCCATCCCATGGCCGGCCCCTTCCCTGACGACTCGTCCGCTCAGCGAACCATGATCATTTTTTGATGATACCTGAAGTACTTTCCATTTTTGGGCGCTGGAGCCTCTGGTCGCGGGAGCTGTGGTCGGTTTGTTGTCCGCGGACAACAAATGTCGGACGACGTCAGAACGTCAGTGGGAGACGACACGAGATGTCAGTGGTCGGCGACATGAGGTGTGTCAGTAGGCGGTGACGGCTCGGAGAGCATCCGCAGGCTGTACGCGACGTGGCCGGGGAGGACGTCGATGATGTCGCCGCGGGTGACCATGTCGGCGGTCGTGAGGTCTTCGAGGGCCTGGCGCTGGGCGGCGTCGCCGGGGTCAATGCCGCCGTCGCCCCAGACGCGCAGGCGTTTCGAGGGTCAGGACGGAACCCGGCGGCGGCGAAGGCGCAGCAGTACCCCGCCCACAGCCAGTGTCGCCACGGCGCCCGACGCGATACCGATGGCCAATCCGCCACCGAAGCCTGGCCCTTCGTTCGATGCCGCGGTCTCGTCCTGACCCGATACCGTCACTTTCGAGCGCAGGACGATCGCGGGGTAGTCGCACACGTAGTCGCGGTCCTTTTCCGTCACACAGTCGGCGCTCTTGTGTCGTAGCGTGAATGTCACCGGATACGTTCCGGGCTTCACCGTCTTCTTGATCCGGCCCGCGCCCACCCAGGCGCTCTTGGTGTCACCGAGGGCGGTGTCGTCGGTCAGCGCAGGGCTTGAGACCTCAACTGCCGTCGGGTGCGGGTTGCCGGGGCGTTCCTTGACCGTGAGGTTCACTACCTCGCCAGGCGCCGCAGGGCCACCGACGGAGCCGTACCCCTGCTTGGGGAAGGGGAGCTGATCGGCGTGGGCCGCTCCGGCCTGCCCGAGCAACATCAACGGCAAGGCAATTGCGGCAAGTCCGCAGCGGATGGACGAACGTGTGAAGTCGATCATTTGTGCTTCCCCGTGCCAGTAGTGGTCATACGATCTTGACTGACCTCGACGCAGCCACGCCAGGCGGCGTGGCATGCGTCTCTTTTCATGTGGGGGAACAACCATGAGATTACGCAGAGCGCTGGGTACTGCGGCGGGCGCCGCAGCACTCATGCTACTGCCGGGTTTTCCGGCGATTGCCGACCAAGGCGATCCGACTCCCTCGGGGAACGCCACCCCGAGCACCCCGGCGGAGCAGTCCTCCGTTTCGCCGCCTGCCGTCCCGGAGCAGCCTTCTGTTCCGTCGGCCTCCGTCCCGCCGGAGGAGTCTTCCGCTTCGCCGACCGCCGCTCCGGAGGAGCAGTCTTCCGTTCCGTCGGCCCCTGTCCCAGAGGAGCGGTCTTCCGTTCCGTCGGCCCCTGTCCCAGAGGAGCGGTCTTCCGTTCCGTCGACCCCTGTCCCGGCAGGCGGGGACGACGACGCGCGCGGGTTCACGCCGGCTGACGCCGACGACTACTGGACGCCGGAGCGCATGCGGGCCGCGAAGCCCGTCAAGGAGCAGGAGGCCAAGCACTTTCCCGCTCCGACCAGGATGGATCGCGCCGCCAGCCGGCCGTTCGAAGGGTTGCCCATCGTCGGCACCTTCTTCTGGAACGACGGCACCGAAACCGGCCGCTTCTGCGGTGGCACGGTCGTCAAGAGCCCCAGCAAGAACATCGTGATGAGCGCCGGTCACTGCTTCGACGACCAGGACGCACGCAAGAACCTCGCGTTCGTCCCACAGTACGACGACGGGAAGAAGCCGCACGGCTCCTTCACCGTCAAGCCTGGGCGTATCTACGTCGACAAGCGGTACCTGTCCAAGGGCCCGGACGCCGCGGCCGACCTCGACTTCAACTTCCTGCAGCTCGAACCGCGCGGCGGCAAGAACGTCGAGGACGTCGTCGGCGGTGCCGAGCTGATGATCAACGCCGGGTACAACCACGACCCCGCCCGTCTCATCGGCTACCCGGCCAACCAGAAACGCCCGCTGGACTGCACGGACAAGACCGTCCGTTACGACAGCACCGACCCCAAGATCCCGGGCAGCTTCCTGCGCATCGCCTGTGACAAGTACTCGGGTGGTGCCTCCGGTGGCCCGTTCCTCATCAAGCGGGGCAGCGGCTGGGGCGTCATCGGCGTCATCGGCGGCTGGAAGACGGGCGGCGACAAGGACGACATCTCCTACAGCTCCTACCTCGACGGCGACGCCAAGGCGCTGTACGACGACGCGGTCAACAACCGTCAGCCGGCGGGCCGTGGTGTCCTGGGCAAGGCCGAGACCTGGCAGCATGCCGACGTCATGACGGGTGGCTACTTCACTGACGGCAATCCGGGATCCTGGGACTACTCCGACCTGATCGTGCGCTGGTCCGACGGCGAGCTGACCTTGTACCGCGGTGCCGGGGAGGAAGCCGACAACTTCGACAAGGAGATTCGTCTCGTCGCGCCCAACGGTACCTGGAAGCACGCCGCGACCATGGCCGCGGGCGACTTCACCGGGGCCGACCGCGACGACCTCATCGTCCGATGGACGGACGGCGAACTGACGCTCTATCCCGATGTCGACGAGAAGGGGCTCCACGGCGAGGTACAGCTACAGAAGCCCAACGACCTGTGGAAGCACGCCACTTCCATCACCGGTGGTCGCTACACGACCAGCAACAAGTGGGCCGACGATCTCCTGGTCCGCTGGAGCGACGGTGAAGTCACCCTGTACACCGACGTCAACCGCGACGGCTTCCACGGCGAGAAGAAAATCGCCGCGCCCAACGGCACCTGGAAGCACGCCTCGACGATCACGTCGGGCGACTTCACCGGCAACGACCAGCACGACCTCATCGTGCGCTGGACGGACGGCGAACTGACCCTCTACAAGGACATCGACCAGAACGGTTTCCACGGCGAGATCCAGGTCAAGAAGCCCAACCGGCTCTGGACGCACGCCACCATCCTGGGCGCCGGCGACTACACGGACAACCGCCACCCGGACGACTTCCTGGTGCGGTGGTCCGACGGTGAGGTGTCCATGTACCCGGATGCCGACGAGACCGGCCTGAACCGCGAGATCACGCTGGTGTACCCGCCTGCGTAGAGCCTCCCGCCGGCTGGAGAAGGGCTTTCCCCTGCGGAGAGCCCTTCTCCAGCCGGATCGCCCTCCTCACATCCGGGAGGGCTTCTTCTTGTCGAAGAGCCAGGTGTTGAAGAGCGCGGTCAAGTCCTTCCCGGACTTGCTCTCGCACAGGGCGATGAACTGCCGGGTGTCAGCATTGCCGTGCCGGTGCTGCCGGGTCCAGGCACGAAGGATGCCGAAGAAGGTCTCGTCGCCGACGGCCCTGCGCACCTTGTGCACGACCATGGCACCGCGTCCGTAGACGGGCGGGTCGGAGACGCGCCCTCCGCTGGGCGGATCCGCTGGCGGGAACGCCCAGATGCCCTCGCTCTCGGCGTCCGTGCCGTCGTAGAAGTCCTTGAAGATCTCCGTGGTGCTCCTGTTGCCCCGCTCCTCCTCCCAAAGCCACTCCGCGTAGGTGGCCAGACCCTCGCTGAGCCACATGTCCTTCCACTTGCGCGGGGTGACGGAGTTGCCGAACCACTGGTGTGCCAGTTCGTGCACGAGCAGCGCCTCTTCGGGCACCTCGCCGAAGTAGGGCTTGGTCTGGGTCTCCAGGGCGTAGTCGAGCCCGGGCAGGTGGTCGACGATGGCACCGGTCGAGGAGAAGGGGTAGGGACCGAAGCGTTTGCCGGCCCAGTCGACGATCTCGGGCACCAGGTCTGCGACATCGGCGGAGTCTTCGGCCTCGTCGGGGTCGATGGCGACGTAGACGGGCACGTCATCGTCCGTCCAGCCCTTGTGGATCTCGAAGTAACCGACGGAGACGTGTGCGAGGTAGCTGGCCATGGGCTCCTCAGTGCGCCAGTGCCGGGTCACCGTTTTACCCTTGTCCTCCTCCGTGATCAGCTCACCGTTGCTGATCACGTCGTAGGGGTCGCCGTCCTCGTCCTTGGGCACGGTGACCGTGGTGTCGTACGTGGCCTTGTCCGACGGGTGATGGTTGCCCGGGAACCAGGTCATGGAGCCGGACAGCTGACCCAGGGCCGTCGAGCCGTCGTCGGTCTCTATCCAGCCTTCCAGGCCTCCGTCGTCGTCCTTGAGCGTGCGCGGTGTGCCGTCGTAGGTGATGACTGTCTTGAAGACTTCGCGGTTCCTCACCGTCTTCGCCGGTGTCACGAGCAGCTCGTCCCCCGAGCGAGCGACTTGGGCCTTGGCTCCTTGCACCGTGGTGGTGCGTACCCGCAGCCCTGACAGGTCGAGGTTGAAGCGGCTCAGGTCCTGGGTGGCCCGCGCTGTGATGACCGCCGTGCCCTTCAGGTGGTTGGTCTCGGGCATGTAATCCAGCGTCAGCCCGTAGTGCACCACGTCATAGCCGCCATTGCCGAGCGCTGGGAACAGCCGATCCCCCACTCCGGCCGTACCGGGCTTTCCGACGACGGCACCGTTTCCCGGTGCGGAGCCGGTGCAGGACGTCGTCACGGCCAGGAGGAGTGCTGTGGCCGGAGCCCAGCCGGACAGACGGCCCGGGACCGCCGCCCGAGGCCGGCTGCCCTTCGCCATATGCGGTTTCATCTCGTGTCTCCCATCGATCGCAGGACGCGAGACGTCAGAAAGCCGGCATCGTCTATTGGTTGCTTCAAGATGGGCAAAAGTTCTTCACGCGCCTTGCGGCTGACATAGCGACGTTCGTGATCCGTGATCAAGGTGAGCATGGGCCGCGCTGACCACCGGCCTTCGGCTCTGCACGGGGGAGAGAGGTTGTCGGCGTGCAGCCGTCCGTCGCACTCGTACGGGTCGTCCAGGCCGTTCATCACGGCAGTGGAAGCGGCATCGAGGACATCGGCGAACGCGTCGTGCACTCCGGCCTGCTTGCACCTCCACGACGTCGTCGTGGGTGGCGCCGCGCCGGATGGCGTCGGCGAGCAGGCGCAGGGCGGCGGCCGCGGCCACCGGGGTGAGGTTGGCCAGGGTCTCGTCGGTGCCAGCGGGCACATCCGCAGCCTGCTCGCCGAACTCCAGCCCCACTGACACTTCCGTGGCAGAACCACTGACGTTGTCGTGGCAGACGACGGTCCGCGGACGACAAACCGACCGCGGCCGGCTTCGTTCTGATGCCGTTGGATATCGAGATGTCAGTAGGGCCGGACACCGGATGTCAGCGAGTTGGTCATCGGGGACGTCAGTGGGGCAGTGGCGGCACGGAAGTGGTTCGGGTGCCTTGTCCGTCAGCGCGCGGCACCCCAGTTCATGCTGACCACGGCGTACGCCTCCCCGTTTCCCGGCGGCCGCGTCCATGAGCGGGTGATGAACGTGTGCAGCCGTCCGTTCGTGATCGCGTGGCGCGGCAGTTGGACACCGAACTCGCCGGTCACGGCCTCCAGTAGCGGCCGTTCCGCCTCGGTTGCCTCCTCCCCGGAGCCGACGAACCGCTCCGGGTCCAGTGCCCGTGGTATCTCCCCGGTCCGGCGTATCTCTCCGCCCGCGTACGTGAAGGCGTACTGCTCGGCACCGTCCTGCGCTACGGAGAGGTGGAAGAACGGTGCCCCGCGCCAGGTCCTCAGACCGCTCCACACGACCACCGCGCGGGTGCCCGCGCTGGCGGCCGCAGCCGGGGAGACGAACCGCTGCGGGTCGAAATGCGCAGGGTCGCTGTCGAAGGCGAAGCTCCAACGGGTGCCGGCCCGGCCGACCGCCATGAGGGCTTTGTCGTCGTAGGACGAGAACTCCCTCTGTCCGCGGAGCGATCGGTGGCGGGCTTCGTCGAAAGTCATGGGATCGTCCAGCGCTGTCTCGTTCCCGTCCTCGAGGCGTCCGGGCAAGTCCTCCGGCTGCACACCTTCGACCAGGACGAACCGGTAGGACGTGAGGTTGTCGTGGGGGTCGGGGTCCGCGAGCCACGCCAGGTTGTCCGGGTCGAGGCCGGCCGTCGGGCTCGGTGCCTCACCCGCCTGCCCGCCCCTGGGGGTGGACAGCAGCTCGCGGCCCCGTTCCGGGGTCAACAGGGGTCCGAGCAGAGGGTCGGCCACCCATCCCAGCGGCGCCAGGTGGTCGGGTCCCAGCGGCTGCCATACCGGCAGAGCGTCTATCAGTGTCCGCCATGCCCCGTCGGTATTGCCCCACCGAGCCAGCTCCCGTGCCCGTTCGACCGCTTCCCCGAACGGTCCGGCCGCCGCGTACCGGTACGTGCCGTTGCGTACCTGCTCCAGCGTCGCGTAGGCCAGCGACACCACGTCGTCACCGACTCCCCGCAGGTGGAACATCAGTGTGGAGTCGTCCCTGTACGAGTGCGCCGCGTGCTCGGCGACCAGCGCCGGCAGCAGCTCGGGCGCGTACTGCGGATCGGTCACCACGTCCTCGAAGTACACCATGTAGGTCCGTCCGAGCAGGCGGCGTATCTGGTCACCCAGCCCGGCGGCCCGCGGTCTGCCGTACTCCCTTGCCTCGTCCAGCGCGTGCCCGGCCCGTTCCCAGTCGCCGCGCAGCGCCTCCAGCCGGGCCTGCTCCATCCGGGCATCCAGCTCTCGCGTCGTGTCGTTGGCGAACTCCGGCTCCCCGTCGGCCGGGCGTGCCCGCAGGCAGTGGAACTCCCGGTACATGCCCCGCATGAACTCGACGAAGTTCGCGTACCGCTCGGGTGGCGCGGCCCGCCAGCTCGCCCACGTGTACACGGCCCACTCGCCATCCTCGTCCACGTCCTCGGGATCCAAGAGGACGTGGATGCTGTCGGACTCGACGTCGAGCTGGAGCCCGCGCCGCCAGACGTCCGCTTCCCGCCGCTCGTCGGGTCCGGCGTCGTCGTCCAGGTACTCCTCGAACATGTCCGCCAGTCCGGACTCGTTGTTGTGCCAGCGCACGTCCGTGGTCCCCGCCAGTAGCCAGATGAACCCGCCAGCGTGCTGCCACCCGTCGCTGACCTTGAGGAATTCCCGGTACGACGGGGGCATCCGTCGGCCGAGGCGCTCCTCCATGGCTGCGATCCGCTCCTCGGACGCCGGCGGGAACCCCAACCACCGAGCCCGCCGGGCGGCTTCGTCCCTCTCACTCTGCGTCTCATCATCGGGCAGGAAATCCAACCACTCCTCGCTCCATCTGAGCAGGAACGGCCGCCAGTCGAACGGTGTCGTATTCGTCATGCGCCCGATGCTGCCATCCACCGCTGACACAACTCTGCGATGCCTGGCGGCATTGGGCGGCTACTGACACTTCTCATGGCCAACCCGATGACGTTCTCGCGTCCAACGACAGGGAGTGGATGTGGAACTCGCCCGGCGAGAGTGTCGCTGGGGCCATCCCCGCGGGCGCGGGGAGCAGGTGGAGCCGGTGAGGGTGAAGTTCACGGCCTCGGAACCATCCCCGCGGGCGCGGGGAGCAGACTCAGCCAGGTGTCCACCAACTGGAATGGCGGGGACCATCCCCGCGGGCGCGGGGAGCAGCGGTCGGGCCGGTGACGGCGGTAGGCTCTCCCGGGACCATCCCCGCGGGCGCGGGGAGCAGGCTCCCTGACCTGCCATTCTTCCCTCAGTCGAGGCGCTTTTGAAGCAGTTTCAGCGAATCCGGCATTGAACCAAAAACCGACCTTTCGCCAGCAAGGCGCCGCTGGGGCTGTGACGGGCCCGCGGTCATCGATGTTCAGCGACTGCCCCAACCGGGCAGTCCCGCCCAGCCGACCGCACCCACCTGTAGCTCGACGTCCGGTGGCCCGTCTCCCTCTTCGGGAACAGGCGGGCCACCGGACGCCGGAGGCACGACCGCTGGTCGTGCCATGGACGGGCTTCGCTGCAACAAAGACCGCCCGATCCCCTGTTGTATCGAGTGGCAACGGCCGGGGAGACCGCGATCATAGGCCGCGGATGAAGAGCGGCAGAGGAAACGTTCTGAGATGCACCGCCGTTAGCCCCGTATCGAATCGATCTTGAACGAGCCCGAGACTAGGGGCCAGACGAGAGAGATATGTCGCCTACGAATCGGCGGTGAGGAAGGCGTGCGAAAGGAGCCGGGGCAGGCCAGGACAGCGGGAATGCCAGCGGGAAGGCCGGGCTCGATCCACCCCGTGACATACCGCTGGAGGGCACACGGGCGCGACGCATCGGCGCGATGCCGAAACCGGTGAGATGCGGTGCAGAGCGCAGCAGGAAACGCGCGAGTGGCCTGCTTCGCCGGGCGGAGTCCTGTCGCAGGCCGGCGGCGGCCTGCCTGCGCTGCTCAACCGCAGAGCAGCCTGTCCTGAACGGGCTTCGTCGACCCGAGACGACCGCCGAGCAGTGACCCCACCTCTCGAATGGGAAGCAGACATGCCGCCCGGACCCCTGCTGGCCTCTTCCCGACGTCGGCGCTTGTGCGTCGGCCACCCACCAGGCCGTGAGGCGAACGTCTGGCGTAGCCACTTGAGCCCGTTCCGGTGGGGCCAGAACCCGTCGGAGACAGGCAGATCCTTGGAGACGGCGATTCCCCCGTCCCCAGGCCAACTGCCCACACTGGACTGGTGCAGTCTCGGCGGCAGCCCGATGGCGGTCGCCCGCAGCGAAATCAGTGCCGTCTCGCGAGAGCTCAACCGCGACTGGCGGCGCAGTAACCGCACGGCACGGGCGAGGGTGAGGACGAGTTGACGTTTGGCCGGCTCGACCGCAGAGGCAGGGACCGGCTCTTCTCGCACGGACGAGAAGCGTTCCGCGTCCAGTACCAAGATCATTGCCATGTCAGGTCCCTCCCTCTCGCTCGGCTGGAGATCGTCAGGTGCCCGGTCGACCCCGGTCGCCCTGTGCGTTGATGTCCCCAAACATTCGTTGTTTCATCCGTCCCAGGCAAGGTCTCACAGAGGGCAGAAGCGGGACCACTGCCGGTCGCCACGAAACACAGGGCACGGGGTGCGTCGGATGACCTGGGTCTTTGTACTGACGGGCTGTCACCGCAACACGGGACGCGATGAAACGCGGGCACTGGAACGGCCTTTACCGCGTTGAAGCGGGGGCAGGAAGGTGTCCAATGAGGCTCTGGATCCTCCGGCTCTGCAAGGCCGGGGGATCGTCGCATACGGAGCCTCGCGTCGAGTGGCAACGACCGAGGAGAAAAATGAATATTCGCGAGCACGCGCACGCATCGTGTGTGCAGAGCCCGGTGAGGAATGGCAGCTCTCTGCTGCCGACTCCGGCCGTGGTCATCATCGTGGTGGTGGTGAGCCTGACCGCCGGCCTGGCGGCCTGGTGGCAGAACCTGGAGACCGTCATCGCAACGATCACCATCGGCGGCCTGCTGGCGGTGGAACTCGTCCGCCGGACGGTCGCTGTGTTCTCCGCACACCGCGTGTAGGGGGAGCGTCATGGGGTGCGACACCAGCGCCCTGGCGACGCCCGCACCCGTAGCTGAGCTGGCGCAGTGGCTTGGGTCGCTGCGCCAGCGCTCGGGTTTGAGCTATCGCCAGATGGCGCATCTTGCGACTCGTGAATCTCACCAGCCGGTCTCTCACCTGCGGTTCTTCCAGGCTGACCGAGGCAATCGGCTGCCCACCTGGGCTGTCGTCCAGGACTACGTCCGCGTGTGCGGCGGGGACGAACGGCACGCCGAGCGCCTGTGGAAGAAGGCGGAAGCCGCTATGGCCCCGCCCGGCACCCGGCCGCAGCACCGCCGTCCCGTGCTCCCACCTCAGTACATCTGTGAGCCGCTCGAACTGCTGGACGCCATGCGCGCCCTGCGGTTCGACCACGGCAACAAGACCCTGCGAAAGCTGGAGCTGGCTGCCATCGAGAACGGCGTCAGCTTCCTGCCGCGCAGCTCTCTGAGCGCGGTCCTCAGCGGCAAGCGGACGCCCTCCAAGACCCTTCTGCTCACCTTCGTGAGGGTGTGCGGCAGGGTGCAGCCCGGAACACCCGAAGCCCTGCTGTGGGAGCAGGCTTGGGAGCGAGTCAACGCCTACCGGCGCGGCCTGCCTGCGCCCACTACCGGGCAGTTGCAGCAGACGGAGCGGCAACGGGCGGAGCCGCATGCGGTTCCCCTCCTCTCCGAACCAGAGCCGCCCGCTCTCCGCGGCTGGTCAGCGAGTCCATCACGGTGGCGGCAACGGGCGGGGAAGCTGCTGCACCAGGCCCTACAGCCGTCCCCACGCCCCGTCACCCGATACGGAAACTGACCCCGGTAAATGGGGCGCCGCCCGCGCGACACAGGCTGGGCGGCGCTCCCTCGCATCAGGTGGTCGGGCGGCACGTGACTGATGAGCCGCGCCACGCGGCCGGGAACTTTGCCGTACACAACCGCCCATGCAACTGACACTTCTTGTCTCGGAACGGCTGGCGTTCCCGTGTAGGACGACATGTTGTCCGCGGACAACAAACCGACCCGACCATGGCTGGCTTCGTTCTGAACGAGGCGACACTGAACGGGCCTCGTGAATGCGCAGGTTCGAACCAGGGAGTGGATGTGGAACTCGCCTGGGGGGAGTGTTGCCGGGCCATCCCCGCGGGTGCGGGAAGCAGGCCCACTCGTGGCTGGCCGGCGCGATGCAGCCACGAGTGGGAGATCAGTACCGCCGCTCGTGCGGGTACGGCGTCGGTCATCGGAGCGTTTGGCAGTCAGACGGGGATGTCCCAACGGGTCCCGTCGGGGATGTGCCAGACGTACGCGGTCCCGTCTGCCTCACGGGCATAGCCGAATCTGTCGTGCGAGGGGCGGCCCGCATCGTTCCACCAGCGCCATGCTTCCTCGGCCCGGGTCCGGAGGCCGGGGTCGCCGCCGCAGGTGACCGTACCTACGGCGGCGCCGACGAGAGGCAACCGGGCCCACGACCCGTCAGGTCCCTGGATCTGGAGAGCCATGGCGCCGGAATCGTCGACGTGGTACACGATCTCTGCTCTGGGCAGGTAAAGAGCGAGGAGCAGGCGGAAGGGGTAGTGGCTGCGCACGTCTGCGGCGGTGACGGACGACGGCCACGTGCCTGTCTCGGCAGCGCGCTCGGGTCGTTGCGGCACTGAGTAGGTGCGGGCCTCGCCGCGGGCCGCCATGAATCGGCCGGCGGTCGCGGTGAAGTGGCCGAGGGCTCGGCCCTGCTCGTCGACCTCCAGGCGGACGAGCCCTCCCTCGATACCGAGGGCGACGTCGGCAACCAGGATGGTTCCGGGCCTGCTCTGCTCGATCCAGGCAGCCGGGACGGCCTGGACAGCACAGGTCGCGATGATCCGGTCGAACCTGTCCCCGGTGGGATAGCCCTGGGTTCCGTCGCCGGGAACGAGCTGCGGCGTGAAACCCGCGGACGACAGATGGTCCTGCGCGGTGCGGACGAGGCCGGGGTCGATGTCGACGGAGTACACGAGGTGTTCGCCGAGGCGTGCGCTGAGCAGGGCAGCGTTGTAGCCGGTGCCGGTGCCGATCTCGAGGACGCGGTCGCCGTCCTGGACGGCCAGGTCCTCGAGCATTCCGGCCATCAGGCTGGGCAAGGTGCTGGACGAGGTGGGGATGCCAGTCCATGCGGTGCCGTCCACCTGTTCGGCGGTGTCCGGATCGAGGGCGGTCACGAGCGTCTGATCGCGGTAGACGGCGGACAGGTCGTCGGCTGTGGTCACGCCGTGGTGCTCGCGCCATACGGCGATGCCCGGTCGTTCGTCTCCTGCCCGAACCAGCGGGGCACGAACAGATGCCGGGGCACACTTGAGAACGCCTGGGACCACTCAGAGGTCCGGATCGCCCCGGACCGGGTCAGTTCGTCAGCGAGGCCGGCCATGTAGGGGCGTGCTTGGGCGATGGTCGGAGCATTCATGCGGGGACTCCCAGCAGTTCGTCGGCGATGGCCTTCGCGATGTCCAGGCCGGTGGCGTGCTCGATCCAGTCCCACTGGCCGCACGGGTTCGCCTCCAGGAACGTCCACTCGTCGTCCGGGCCGACTACGAAGTCCATCGCGGCGAACCGCAGACCGAGGGCCGACATGTAGCGGCGTACGCCTTCGGCGACGTCGTCGGGCGTGGTGGTGGTGCGGTAGGTGAGCGAGGCGTAGTCGCTGCGCCAGTCGGTGTGTGCAGCGGCACTGCCGGCATGCACCTCGGCGGCGAACAGGCAGTCGCCTGCGACGGTCAGGCGTACCTCGTGTGCCTTGTCCACCCATGCCTGGAAGAGGTGGGCGGTGGTGTCGATACCGCGCAGGTCGTCGAGGTCGGCCTCGGTGACGCGGTGGGTGTACACGGTCTTCAGCCGGTTGCCCTCGACGAATACGGGAGTGGCGACCGGTTTGCAGATGACGGAGCCGCCGACGTCGCCGACGAACGCCCGGACGGCGTCCGGGGTGTTGGTGATGAGTGTCGGCGGGATGGTCAGGCCGCTGTCCCGGGCGGTGGCGAGTTGGAGCGGCTTGTACTCGGCGCGGGACATGGCGGCCGGGTGGTTGACCCATCGGCAGTCGAGCGCGGTGATGATGCCGCCGAGACCGGCGCGGGCCTGGGCGGCGGCGAACCGGCGTTCGGGCTCCGACATGGCAGCGGGAAGGGCGAAGGGGTTCGGGGCGCGGTAGTAGACGGCGGAGATGTCGGCGAGGTCGACGGCACGGTGGGCGGTGGTGAGTCCGCCGGCCCACCCTTGCCGGGCGTCGATGCGCCCGGCAAGGGTGAGTTCCTGCGGGAACTCGGCGGTGTCCATACGGAACACCTCCGCGCCGCCGTCCGTGAGCGCCTTGACGACGCGGTCGGTCGGCCAGTCGTCGCGTGCTGCGATCACGAGGACGGTGGGCATGGGGTCAGTCCTTCGGGCCCTCGTCGAGCGGCGGCGGGTTGTCGACGGACCCGTCCGGGATGGTGGGTGTGTGGGTCTGCATGAAGGGGAGCGGCCCGTCGTAGAGGCCGACGGACACCTGTAACTCGTTGTCGTAGACGGCCTGCGGCTTCACGATGGCCTGGGTGGCATCGGGGGTCCGGGCGAACCGGAGGACCCACGGGCGGGTGGGCGCGCTGCTCGGCGGCTCGTCGCCGCGCACGGTGCGCGTTCCTTCGGGCGCGAGCGGGAAGACTTCCCGCGGGTCCGCAATGGCGCTGATCATGTGCCGTTCCTCCTGTAGCGGGTTGGTCCTGCAATGTGGCGGGGTGTGCCCTGGCCGCACCGGGCGCACTCGCAAGATGGGTACGCGGATGTCCGGGGCAGATCCTTGAGCGGGACGACCTCGGACTTCGGACGGACAATGCGTGTCCGTCCGTGCCGGTCCACCTCGTACACCTTGATCGTCATCCCCATTTGGACGATCCCCGATCGTCCCGGCAGCGACGGCAGCACCGAGGGAACCAATTGGCAGCCGTACCGTGCGCGTCAATGGGACGCGGCCCAAGGTCGTGCGCCATTCCGATGGCCAGCGCGACCGCGCACCAGACGCAATACGCACCGCGCTGCTGCCCGTCGGACAGAGACTGAACGGGAGGCAAGTCGATGGTGGTCATGGGCACCCCTGGGCTGTGGAGTGGAGTGAATTACGGTGCCGGCCGATCCTGACAAGGCCGACGCCACGGCATGGGAGTCACGCTATGAGAGCGCGCGATCACACCCCAGGGGCAGAGTTCACCAACCGACAGCGGGCCTGCTCTGTAGGTAGGACGTTGCGTCCTACCTACAGAGCAGGGTCAACACCGAGTCGTGAAGCCAGACCGCGCAGAGTCGAGTTACGACGACGCTCCACCTCCAGCATCTCCTGCACAGTCGCCGCCGCAAGGGTCTGGAAGCGGATCCACTCCGGCTGGTCGGCCTCGACCTCCAGGAGCAGCTCCAGGGCCCCCGGACTGTCGCCGGTCTGGTATCGGGCCTGCGCGACGTCGACCCGGTACGAAGCGGAGTGCACCGGTCGGCTGATCTCCGAGAGATCCACTTTCGCGGAGGCGGACAGCGCGGTGTCCGGCCGGCCCGTCGCCCCGGCGAGCGCCACGTTGACTCGCTGGGTCCGCACGTCGGTGACGGAGAACGCGCTGCCGTAGGCGCGAACGGGCCCTGACTGGACAGCGGCCGACTCGGCCAGGGTCAGCAACTCCATGGCCTGGTCGTGGTTGTCACTGCGGGCGGCCGGGGTTGCTGCGGCGATCAGCAGGTTGCCGTACACGGCCAGTTGATTCGCTGTCGCCCGTCGGCGCGCAGGTTCCAGTTGGTCCGCCTTCCGCTCAGCCACAGACTGCGCCTGCTCCCAGCGGCCCTGGCGCAGCAGTACCCAGGACAAGGTGGAGACACCCATGCCTTCGAGGAGCGGATCGGAGGCTCGGGCGGCTGCGGCAAGTTGCTTCTCGACGGCGGTGTACGCCCAGTCGGGATGCCCGGACTGGGTGGAGAGGGACGCGGCCAGCTGGTAGGCGAGGGCGAGTTGCGCCCATACCTGCTCGGTGTCGTACTGACGGGCGGTGGCCTGGCCGTCGCGGAGGAGTCCGGGCAGGACCGCGGCAAGGTGGGAGTAGTCGCCCGCCCAGTAGCTGTTGGTCGCCGCCTGCACCTGGGCGGTCCATTCTGCTGGGCTGGGCGGGTCTTCGAGATTGTCGTCGCCGAGGACGCCCGGCAGCGAGCCAGGGTCTTGAATGGCGTCACGGAGGGCGATCAGACCGCCGCCGTCGTCGGTGAGTTGCTGGGTCACGGTGGGCTGTCCTACGAGGCGTTCGAGTGGGACATCCAAGGCACGGGCGAGTCCGCGTAACGTGTTGATCCGCGCGGACTCCCGAACCCCCTGCTCCAGTTTGCGGATGGTGTCCACCGACACGGAGGCGCGTTGGGCGAGCTGCTCTTGGGTGATGTCCCGGAACTCGCGCAGTACGCGGATGCGGTCTCCGATGGAAACGTTCATGTGAACCCCCGCCAGAAGGTGTGTCACCACCGTACTCCGGACGCACAGAACCGCCCCTGCTCGGCCGCAGCGGGGCAGGGGCCGCAGTGGTCATGAGCGGCAGCGGTCCGGCGGCAGCCCGAAGGCAGTCGGGCCAGCTCGTCTTCCCGCTGACGAAACCATCCCCGCGGGCGCGGGGAGCAGCGGTGGCCCGGCTGGGCGGGCTCCATCCCGTCGGGACCATCCCCGCGGGCGCGGGGAGCAGTTGGCTTCGACGATCCAGCCGGCGCCGCCGGTGGGGCCATCCCCGCGGGCGCGGGGAGCAGACGAGTACCGGTGCCCGTCGTGCCGTACCCCGGGGACCATCCCCGCGGGCGCGGGGAGCAGGTCGGCCGGTGCCGATTGGCCTTAACGTGGTGGGGACCATCCCCGCGGGCGCGGGGAGCAGAGGAGCTGGGGTACTTCGGAGGGCTTCACTGCGGGACCATCCCCGCGGGCGCGGGGAGCAGGCATGGTGGATCAGCTCGTACACCTGCCGGACGCGGGCGCGGGGAGCAGTCATGCGGGCGACGCGGCGGGCGATCCGCTCGGGGACCATCCCCGCGGGCGCGGGGAGCAGCCGGTTCCCTGCTTGGCCACGACCACGCCGTCGGGACCATCCCCGCGGGCGCGGGGAGCAGGGGACCACGGCCCCGCCGTCACCGGCCTCGCCGGGACCATCCCCGCGGGCGCGGGGAGCAGAGGATCGTCACCGGTGCGACGGTGCCCCAGGGGGGACCATCCCCGCGGGCGCGGGGAGCAGGCCGCCCGGTCGGCCATGGGCGCGTACGGCGCGGGACCATCCCCGCGGGCGCGGGGAGCAGGCGTCGGTGCCGAGCCGGTAGAACTCGCCCTTGGGACCATCCCCGCGGGCGCGGGGAGCAGATTCGGTGCCGGTTCCTGCTTCTTCTTCGTCCAGGACCATCCCCGCGGGCGCGGGGAGCAGGGTGAGCCGGACGCGACCGGCACCACCTCGATGGGACCATCCCCGCGGGCGCGGGGAGCAGGCCGCGGCCTGGTCCATCGCAGCCTCGGCGGCGGGACCATCCCCGCGGGCGCGGGGAGCAGGTCCCGTACGCTGGACACAGACGAGTCCCTTGGGGACCATCCCCGCGGGCGCGGGGAGCAGACTCCCTGACCTGCTGTTCTTCCCTCAGCCGGGACGGTTTTGAACCAGTTTCAAAGAATCCGATATAAAAGCCAAAACCGATCTTTCGTGACCAGGGTGCCGCCACCGACAGAAGCACACACCCCTCGACACCACCGCCCAAGAGTAGCCACGAGTCACAACCGCCCATCACGCTCTCGGATGCATTCCCTTGGCGCCCCCCATCACTTCGCTCCTCTCGCGCATCCCACCAACGCGAAACCAGGTCCCCACGCCCGCGCGCATCAAGAACCACCCGCACCGCCTCACCACTGCCCGGTCCGGCCGTGCAACTTCCGCCGACCGCCCCGACTGCGGCGATGCAACATCGGCGTCCCTCTCGCCGGCCTCGTGCGCAAGTAGTACCCGCCCGGACCCCTGCCGCCGACGGCCTCAGGTACGGACGGGAGATCAGGACCGCCACTCTCGCGGATACGGTGTCGGCCTCGCTGAGGCGGGCAGTTCACACAGCCGTTTGTGCACGTGGAGGGTGGTACCGGGGCCAGTCGCGCCAAGAACCTCGTACTGCTCCGACTCCTCGGCAGTCATGGGCTGTTGGCAGCGGTCACACATCATCGGCGGGCCTCCCGCCACACGCGGGTGAGGCGGGCCGCAGTCGGGCAGGGCAAGCAGCGGCAGGCCGCGCATGCGTAGGTGTGGCCCACCAGGGTGAGGTACTCCTCTTCCCCGCGTGAGCGGGCGGGTTTCGTCAGGGTGATCACTGGTGGCCTTTCCAGCAGGTTCGGCAGCAACGGGGAAACCAGTCGACTGAAACCCCGTGGGCATCGACCGGGCGGGGCCCGAGGTCGTGCGCAGCTCCGGCGGCCAGCGGGGTGCCGCACCAGACACAGTGTGCGCCACGCTGCTGCGCATCGGACAGTGACGCTGGGTCCGGCACGGTGAACTCAGCAGAGTGGGCACGGTTGGCTCCCTGGTCGGTGGCAGGAGCGCAGCCACAGGAGACGATCGGCCACTGTCGGGTCTGGCCCGGCAAGACGACGAATCCAGCCGGCACGAAACGGCGAGTGACAGCACCGCAATGCCAGCAGGCTTCGCCATGGAGACGAGCGATACTCACCCGGCCCTCGACGAGCACAGGTGCAGTCATGAGGCCCTCCTCTACCTGTGTAGTGCGGACAGATAGAGCGTGGCCCCTGGGAAGAGGCACAGCTGCTACAAGGTGTAGCAGTCCGTCAGACGGCACCGATCCAGCGGGCGAAATGCGACAGGGACTCGGCGTCGGCACGGTGGAACCGTTCTCGGCGTCGCTTGAATTCTGACCCTCTGACGGCGGATCAAAAGTGACCCACTTGGTGATCTTCGCCTGAACCTGATCTTGATGGAAGGTCAGGAGGGAGAGGGTGATCCTCGTGGAGGACTGGGCAGAGATCCGTAGGCTGCACCGGGCTGAGCAGATGCCGATCCGGGCAATCGCGCGGCATCTGGGCATCTCGAAGAACACGGTCAAGCGTGCCCTGGCCACGGACCGGCCGCCGAAGTACGAGCGCCCGTCTCAGGGGTCGGTCGTGGACGCGGTCGAGGTCCAGATCCGTGAGCTTTTGCGGGAGACTCCGACGATGCCGGCCACCGTGATTGCCGAGCGGATCGGGTGGGAACGCGGGATGACGGTCCTCAAGGACCGGGTGCGGGACCTGCGGCCTGCCTATGTGCCAGTCGATCCGGTCTCGCGCACGACGTATCGGCCCGGCGAGCTGGCCCAGTGCGACCTGTGGTTTCCCGAGGCGGACATCCCGCTCGGCTACGGCCAGAGCGGACGGCCGCCGGTGCTGGTGATGGTGTCCGGTTACTCCCGGGTGATCGCCGCGCGGATGCTGCCCTCGCGCACGACCGGCGATCTGATCGATGGGCACTGGCGGCTGCTCTCGGCCTGGGGCGCGGTGCCCAAGACGCTCGTCTGGGACAACGAATCCGGGGTCGGTCGCGGGAAGCTCACCGCCGAGTTCGCCGCGTTCGCGGGCCTGCTCGCCACGAAGATCCATCTGTGCCGGCCCCGTGATCCAGAAGCGAAAGGGCTGGTCGAGCGGGCCAACGGCTATCTGGAGACGAGTTTCCTCCCCGGCCGCACCTTCAGTGGCCCCGGCGACTTCAACACCCAGCTGACCGCCTGGCTGACCATCGCCAACCGGCGTGTCCACCGCACTCTGCAGACCCGCCCCGTCGAGCGGTGGGAGGCCGACCGGGCCGGAATGCTCGCCCTGCCGCCCGTCGACCCGCCCGCCTGGTGGCGGCTGCAGACACGGATCGGCCGCGACCACTACGTCCGCGTCGACACGTGCGACTACTCCGTGCACCCCGCCGCGATCGGACGCACCGTCACCGTGCTGTGTGACAACGACGAGATCACCGTCCTCGCCCCCAGCGGCGAGATCGTCGCCCAGCACCCGCGCTGCTGGGCCCGCCACCAGACCATCACCGACCCCGACCACGCTGCCGCGGGCAAGGTGATGCGAGGTGAGGTGCACCACCAGCAGGCCGCCCGCGCCAAAGCCGCCCGAACAGCCCAGACCGACCCAGGCACGCTTATCGAGGTCGAGCAACGCGAACTGGGCACCTATGACCGGCTGTTCACGGTCATCGAAGGCGGCAAGGGCAGGGAGGCCGGCTGATGCCCCGCACCACCACCATCCTCGACGACGCCACCGCCACCACATCGGCCACCGGCCGCAGGACCGGCTCCCAGACCGCAGCGGACCTCGCCTTCCTCGCGCGGGCAATGAAGGCTCCGGCCTTGCTGGATGCCGCTGACCGTCTCGCCGAGCGGGCCCACAAGGAGTCCTGGACCCATGCCGAGTACCTCGTCGCCTGCCTGCAGCGCGAAGTGTCCGCCCGTGAGTCCCACGGCGGTGAAGCACGGGTGCGGTCCGCCCGCTTCCCCGCGATCAAGACCATCGAGGAGCTGGACGTCACCCACCTGCGCGGGATGACGCGCCAACAGCTCGCACATCTGGGAACGTTGGACTTCATCGCCGGGAAAGAGAACGCCGTTTTCCTGGGACCGCCGGGCACCGGGAAGACACACCTGGCGATCGGGCTCGCGGTCCGCGCCTGCCAGGCCGGACACCGCGTCGCGTTCGCCACCGCCGCCGAATGGGTCGACCGCCTGGCCGCCGCCCACCACACCGGCCGCCTCCAGGCCGAGCTCACCAAGCTCAGCCGCTACCCGCTGATCGTGGTGGACGAGGTCGGCTACATCCCCTTCGAAGCCGAAGCCGCGAACCTGTTCTTCCAGCTGATCTCGAACAGATACGAACGCGCGTCCGTGATCGTCACCAGCAACAAACCCTTCGGACGCTGGGGAGAAGTCTTCGGAGACGAGACCGTGGCCGCCGCCATGATCGACCGCCTCGTCCACCACGCCGAGGTCCACTCCCTCAAGGGCGACTCGTTCCGCATGCGAGGACGTGAACTGGGACGGGTCCCCAGCGCCACCACCGACAACGACTGAACCAACCAAACCGAAGACACCTGGGTCAGATTTCAACCGGCCAGAGTGGGTCCAAGTTCAGCCGCCGCCGACAACCGTCGCAGCCTGCCGGCGACTTCACGAGCCCACGGGTGCTCGCGGGTGTGCTGCGGGGCTGCTGCGCGGGCCACCTTGAGGCTCTCGAACGCATCTGCCTGAAGTCCGGCCCATTCCTGCGCGCGGGCCAACTCGATGTAGAAGCCGCTGCGGCGCTCGGCCGGCAGATCGGCGGGCGGCTTCCACTCGGTGGCTACGCGCAGGGCGCGGTCGACATGGTCACGGCCAAGGCTGACAGCAACGGACACTTCGTGGATACGGACCGAGTCCGGGCCAAACACCGTGCCCAGGTAGACGCCCTCGCGCGCGACTTGATCGCCGAGTTGCCGGGCGTGCTTCAGGTGATTGTCGGCAGAGCCTACGTTCGCGTCGCGTCCGGCGATCACGGCGGCCCGCATATGGAGGGTGCCGCGGGCAGCGGCTTCGGAGCGGGACGACGGCGCGGGAGCATCCTCGATCGCCTGCTCCAATGCGGCGAGGCCGACGTGGTGGGCGCGAGCTGCGAAGAAGACTTCGGTCCGTACGTACGCCGTGGCAGCCTGGACGAGAGGATCCGCAGCGCGGTCAGCTGCCCAGCGCATCAAGTCGACCAGCCTGGCGGACAGGTCGCGCTCGCCGTACTTGAAGGCAATCGCGTCCGCTGCCCGAGCAGCAGCGGCCAGCATCCGGGCAGCGGCCTGCTGCTCGGCGCCACGTGCGGTGTGGGCGTACCGAATGGCGTCGCACAGAAGGTCGGGGATGCTTGCCGCGATCCGGCCGTACTGGGCTGCGAGTCTCCAGCCCACGGCCGTGTTGATCGCATCCGCGAGCTCGTCCGGCGCACGAGTCGGAGGTCCCTGCGGAATGTCGTACCCGGCGATCACCGCAGACAGCTCCGGCAACGCGCGATGGACGCGTCGCTCGGTGCCGACGTACCCCGTACGCAGCTGCGTGGCATCCACCTCAAGGGCGGCAGCGATCGCTTCGAGCACATCGTCGCTCGGCCGCCGTGCACCACGACGGACCGGATGGTGGCGTAGGAGACGTGGGAGGCAGTAGCGAGACCGGTCTGGGTGAGGCGGCGGGCGCGGCGGCGGGCGGCGATGCGTTCACCGACCTCGCACGGGGAGTCGGCGGGCACGATCCGACCGTACTCGCGCCGTCACTGTGCGGGTACGAATTCGGAATTGTCTGCTACTCGTTGACGATCGCGGGCAGGTCCATGAGCGAATCGACCACCCAGTCCGCTGTCTCCCGTACCTGCGGGTCGGCCGCCCACAAGTGCCCCCACGGCCCACGGCGAAGGTGCACGGTCCGCAAGTCGGCCCGCGCTGCCGGGAAGGTGTCGTTCATCGGGTGGTCACCGACGTAGACGGTGTCCCGGGCCAGGGCCTGAGAAGCGCCGAGGACTCGGGCGAAGAAGTCGGGCGACGGCTTGGCGCAACCCCACTCCCCGGAGGTAGCAATGGAGTCCGCGGGCAGACCCAGATCCCGGAGCAGCTCCCCCGCGCGAACCGTCTGGTTGCCCGCGATGACGACCCGGACGCCGAGCTCCCGCAGCGCCGTGAGTGCGGGACGCACATCGTCGTACAGGTCGGTCTCGTCGAGACGCTCACCCCGGCCGGCGGCCTCGCGAGCGGCGTACTCGGCCGCGATATCGATGCCGGGGCGGAGAAGGCGAAGGGCTTCTGCATTGTCGAGGCCCTGGGCGGTTACTGCACCGACAAGTGCGGAGAGGGTGTGCCTGGGGACGCCCAGCCAGTCGGCCCAGGAGGCCCAGTACCGGTCGTCGCGGACGAGGGTCTCACCGATGTCGAACACGATCGTCTCAATCACTCGGCGAGCCTACGAGCGGTAGCCGGGTGTGTGACACCGCAGGGGCGGCTGGAATCAGCCAGTAACATCCGACCGCGGCAATCGAACTGACAGATGAAACTGTCGAACTCGAACGCGCAACATGAGCTGAGCAGCAGGAAACCGACTGGCGAAGGCAGCAGCCCGGGTACAGGCGGCGACCACCACCCACGCCACATCGGCAGGGCAGTCCGGTACGAAGTCAAGCAGGCGCTGAAGCGGATCGTCCGGCACCCAGCCAAGGACGACGGCGCCTGCCCCCTGAACGCGCGAATCCTCCCGCCCGGCCGCAGCCGGAACAGGGGGCGTGGTGGGGACCATCCCCGCGGGCGCGGGGAGCAGTTGACCAGCTTTCCCCGGCGGCTGTCGTAGGCGGGACCATCCCCGCAGGTGCGGGGAGCAGGCGGGCACGACCTTGTAGTGGTCGATGGCGTAGGGACCATCCCCGCGGGCACGGGGAGCAGCCGGCGGCTCCGGTGATCGCGTCGCATGGGTCGGGACCATCCCCGTAGGCGCGGGGAGCAGACGAAGTTCCAGACCATCGACTACACGGCCCTGGGACCATCCCCACAGGTGCGGGGAGCAGGACGCCTCGCCATCCTCGTAGCCGCGCCACCGGGGACCGTCCCTGCGGGTCGGGGAGCAATGGCCGTCACCTCGCAGGCCGATGCCCCAGGTGGGACCATCCCCGCGGGTGCGGGGAGCAGGACGGCAGCGCCGTGCAAGCCGGTGGCCACGCAGGGCCATCCCCGCGGGTGCGGGGAGCAGCAGAAAGCCGGGCTGGACGTGCCCACGGTCAGGGGGGCCATCCCCGCGGGTGCGGGGAGCAGCGTTGCCACCGGCCGAAGCGTCCGCCGCTCCTGGGGCCATCCCCGCGGGTGCGGGGAGCAGTGGGACCTGCCCGTGACCTTCGTCGCCCGCCAGGGGCCATCCCCGCGGGTGCGGGGAGCAGGTCCTGAACACCCCAGGCGCCGAGCGGTGGGCGGGGCCATCCCCGCGGGTGCGGGGAGCAGGGGGCACGGGTAGACCCGTGGCTCAAGAGAACGGGGCCATCCCCGCGGGTGCGGGGAGCAGTCATCGAGGAGGCCCTCGCCGCCGCGGCTGCCAGGGCCATCCCCGCGGGTGCGGGGAGCAGACTTCCTGACCTGCCGTTCTTCCCTCAGCTGAGGCGCTTTTGAAGTAGTTTCAGCGAATCCGACATCAAGCCTAAAACCGATCTTTCTTACAAATGCGCCGCCACCGCCGACGGAAACACGCAGCCCTCAACTCCACCACCCAAGGGTAGTCACGAGCCACAGCCACCCACGGCGCCACTCTCGGATGCGCCCCTTGGTGCCACGTCACTCCCCCTCCCCCCGACCCCCTTCCGCGCGACACGCCCCCAACTCCCCTCCCCCAGATGCACCAAAACGACCACCAGGGTGAGTAAGGTAGCCCCATGACCGTTCCATACTCCCCCGATGACCGGGAAAAGGTAGTCGCCAAGCTGCCAGTGGCCCTCCGCCAGGAACTCAAGGTCAGAGCAGCCGAGTTCGGCGTCGATATCAAGGACGCCGTGACCGAGGGTGTTCAGGCCTGGCGTACGGATGCCTCCGAGCGCGCCCTCGTAGACACCACCGGAGGGACCTCGTTCGCCACCTATCTCCCCGCCGGCCTCTACGGGGAGTTCAAGGAGGACTGCAAGCAGCGGGGCATCCCCTTCAATCAAGGGATCGCGCAGTCGATCCGGCTCTGGCTCGACACGCACCCCTCTCCCCGCCGCCCGGCCCGCCGGACCGGAGCGCGTCGGATCATCTTCGGCAACCAGAAGGGCGGTGTGGGCAAGACCGCTACCTCTTCCGGGGTGGCCCAGGCCCTCGCCGAGGCCGGGAACCGCGTTCTGCTCATCGACTTCGACCCGCAGGGCCACCTCACCAAGCAGCTCGGCTACGACCTGTTCGACATCGACGAGCCGAGCCTCGCCAAGTACATGCTCGGTGAGGCCAAGGACGAACTGCGCAGCCTGCTCGTCCCGATAGAGGAGGGTGTCTTCGGAGGCCGGCTGTTCATGCTGCCTGCGTGCAAGGACGCCTTCCTCCTCGACGCGAAGCTCGCGACCAGCCGTTTCGTACGGGTGAAGGAGACGGCTCTGGAGAAGGCCCTGGAGCCGCTGGAGCAGAAGTTCGACTACATCGTGGTCGACTGCCCGCCGAGCCTCGGGTACTCCATGGACACCGCTCTGTACTACTGCCGCACGCGCGAGGGTGAGGAGCCGGGTACGTCCGGCATCTTCATCCCCGTGCTGGCCGAGGACTCCTCCGCGGATGCCTACGACATGCTCTACGACCAGATCCAGGATCTGAGCGCCGACATGGACGTCGAGATCTCGATGCTCGGCTTCATCGTCAACATGTACGACAGCCGCAAGGGCTACATCGCGACCTCCTCGCTCAACAGCTGGAAGGAGATCGGGGACCCGCCCGTCGCGGGGGTCATGCCCGAGCTCAAGGAACAGCGCGAGGCTGTGCGCGTCAAGCAGCCCCTGCTCAGCTATGCGCCGGACTGTGAGCAGTCCGAGGTCATGCGCACCGTCGCCCGGAGGATCACTTCATGAGCGTCGCCGACCGGCTCGGCACGGGTTCGTCCTTCGGCAGCGTGCCGCGCGGCCGCAGTGCCCGCGGCCGCGCCAAGGCCCTTGTCCAGGGAGACGTCCCGGCGTACGAGCTCCAGCGCCTGCGTCTTGCCGAGGTCTCGCCCACTCCGCTCAATCCGCGGCGCAACTTCGGTTCGGACGAAGACCTGACGCGCTTCGGAGAGGAGCTGCGTACCGCTCAGCTCGCCGCCTGCGTGGCTGTGTCCCGGGATGCCTACCTCAGGCTCTGGCCCGAGCACGAGGACACGATCGGCAGCTCCGCCTTTGTGCTGGTCAACGGTGAGCGCCGCTACCGCAGCGCCCTGCACGTGGCGCTCGACGTGCTGGACTTCGTCGTACGCGACGATCTGGCGGCCTCTCGCGAGGAGTTCGTCGACCATCTCCTCAAGGAGAACCTGGAGCGCGAGGACTTCGATGTCGTCGAGCGGGCCCGCGGTGTGCTGGAGCTCGTCCGGGTGTGCAGCGAGGAGTCGGAGAAGGGCGCGCGGACACGTGCGGCCAAGCGCCTGGGGCGCGACCGTTCGTGGGTGACCAACCAGCTCGCTCTCCTGGAGCTGCCCGATGAACTGCAGACGATGCTCAGCCGGGGTTCGCTGCCCGAGCGTGACGGCAGGCTGCTCGCGCGCCGGCTGAAGGACGAACCGGGGCTGGACGGGGCATCGCTGCTCTCCTACTTGAAGGACACCCGGGAGCAGGAGGCCCGGGTCCGTGACGAGGAGAAGGCTCTACTTCAGCAGGCCAGGCAGCAGAGGCAGGTACCCGCTCCTCAGCCTCCCCAGGACGATGCGGGCACGGCGAGCACCGCCACGCCTGACGAGGCACCAGCAGCAGGCACCGGCGGGCTGCCGGACGGTTTGTTGTCCGCGGACAACAAACCGCTGGACAGCGTGACGCCGGGTCGCGTGTTGTCCGCGGACAACACGCTGCAGGAGGAATCGGCAGCGGCTGCGTCCGGCTCTGCCACGCCTCCCCCGCCCGCGGGTGCGGCCGCCGTGTTGTCCGCGGACAACAAACTCAAGGCTCCCGGCAGCGCCGGCCACTCCCCCACCCCGTCGGCACCGCAGCCCGGAGATGTCCCCGCCCACACCGCCGTGTTGTCCGCGGACAACACGCACGCGGCCGCAGCGGAGGACGGGGGCCAGGGTTCCGGGGACGGACGAAGCCGCCTCCTGGTGCGACAGCTCGGGACGTCGGCGAGGGAACAGGCCCGTACCCTCGCGGCCGGTCTGACACCGGACGAGCTCTCGCAGTTGCTCGGAGAGCTTCGCTCCTACGTATGACCTGCCTGGTGGGTGTGTCGCTGAGGGGCTCGTACCGCCGGCTCACACCCACCGGGGCCGCAGGAAGTCACAGCGACACGCCGCTGATTGCCCTTCCTTCGTCCCTCTGAAACGCTACGGTCCCACCTATCGTTTTCTATCTCTTTCATGTTGACGGACGGGACTATCAATGACCGACATGCTGCAGGCAGTCGACGCGCTGCTGAGGCGTCCGGCCGACCTTCCTCCGCCACATCTGCGCGCCAGCCTGCGCAAGGCGGACCAGCTCACGCAGGCACAGGTCGCGGAGGTGCTGAATGTGACTCCCTTAGCGGTACTGCGCTGGGAGAACGGTCAGTCGGAGCCGCGGGGGGTACGCCGCAAGGCGTATGCCCGGCTGATGCGAGGGCTGGCCGAAAAGCATCCGACCGTAGCCCCTGACTTCGCCGCGTCGTTGGCCGACTAGCGCGCAACGCACCGGAAGGAAGACGAGACCCGTGCCTCAACAACCCCCGTAAAAGCTGAAGCCGCCCCTGTCGCCACAACAGGAACGGCTTCCCAGCAGTACGACTCCATAGGCCCTATCCAAAACCTGAGTCGTAAGCAGCGCGGTGACCGCGCCGGGTGTTCCCCGTGGGCTGTGCCCCCGTGGTCACCTATCGGACAGAATAAGCGACTCGACTCCCGGAAGCCATGAGGGCCCGGAAACAGAGTTCTGCGGAACTGGTCACAGCGCTTCTGCGACTCCCCCATATCCAGGGGAGAACCACCCTCATGTACGTGTACCGCCCTCATCGCGCCCCGGCCGCGGGACCTCTCCCTCCCAGCAGGCCCTGTCTCACGGCGCCTGCTTGTCCCGCCCGCCTTCTCGCCACGGAGGTGGAGCTGTGAGCCCCGCACGGTCTCCCCAGGGCCCCAGGGAGACATGGGCACGGGCCGTCGAGCCCGAGCCGTCAGTCACCATCACGGACGAGACGTTCTTCGGTCATGGCTGGCAGCCGATGACCATCGCGGTGCTCCAGGCCATCTGGTTCCTGCCCGCCGGTGAGGAATTCGGCGTCGACGAGCTCGTCGGTTGGTTCCGCGCTCTCGGGTGGAAGAGCGCCAACGGCCGGCCCCTGGGCGAGGACGCCGTACGCCGTGAGCTCGCCCTGATCCGCAAGGCCGGGTACATCCGCGCCTACCGGCTGCGCGGCGAAGGGGGGCAGATCGCGGGCATGCGCTACGAGATCTCCAAGCGGCCGAAACCCCCTCAGGAACAGATCGAGGTCGTACCTGCCGCTTCCACAAAACCGCAGGTCGCACCACATGCCTCCAATGACCGGGTGTGGTCGAAGACCGGTGTGGACAAAACAGAAAACCGCAGGTCGCACCATGTGCCTCCAATGACCGGGTGTGGTGATTCACCAGACCTGGCTGACCAGGCAAAACCGCAGGTCGCACCATGTGCCTCCAATGGCGGTTTCCCCCCCGTACCCCCCCCGGAGGAGGTGGATACCTCCTCCCCCAGCCCCCTCACGCCTCTCCCGGAACTCGCTTCCGACCGTGACGCCGCTGCGCGGGCGGCGGAGGAGGGGGCTGTGGCAGCAACGCCGGAACAGCTGGCCGCCGCGGTGGAGTTCCTTCAGGAACTGCCGGGGCCCTGGGCCGTGGGCAGGGTGACCGCACAGCGCTACGCACCGCTGCTCGTCGAAAGCGCTACGGCCCAGGGCTGGGAGCTGGACGACTTCCTTGCTGCCGAACTGACGAAGAACCCGGGTGGGGCCCACAACCCCCAGGCGGCTCTGAAGACCCGGATCCGGGACCTCGTCCGGCGCAGGCGCACGCGAACGGTGCCCGCCCAGGCCGATCCGCCCGCCCACGCCTACGCCCAGTCCCCGGTGGCTGAGGTTCCCCCGTACTGCCGCCATCTCGACTGCGACGAGGTCAGCCGCCTGCGCAGCAGCACCGACTCCAATGGGCTGCTCCAGGTGAGCCCGTGCCCCGAATGCCACCCCAGCAGAGCCGGAAAGTCACACACGCCCGCCTGAGGGCCTGCGGGAGGTGCGGATGAGAGATCGGTCATGACGCCCCCTCAAAGCCCTCCAGGGGGCCTCCTGGAGGCTTACAAGGGGTCAGTGATCGAATCCGTACCGCCGCGCAATTGACCCAACCGGCCCACATGCACCCGTATGCCAGCATCCGACGGAGCCCGCGCACATGACAGCCGAACCCTTCCAAGGCCTTTCCCACGGGGACGGGACCCCGTTGCAACAGGACGTCCCCCAGCGGGGTCTCCCTCAGGACACCGCGGCCGAACAGGCCGTGCTCGGAGCCCTGATGCTGTCGGTGCGCGCGATCGAGGAAGTCGACGCGATCCTCGGTGACCCGGCGGACTTCTACCTGCCGCACCACGAGACCATCTACCGGGCAGTGCTGGACATGTACGCGGCGAGCAGCTCCATCCCGCGGATCGACCCGATCACGCTGGCTGCCGAACTCCAGCGCCGCGGAGACCTGGCCAGGGTCGGCGGACCGGCCTATCTGCATTCGCTGGTCAACACCGTGCCCACCACAGGCCATGCGGCGCACTACGCCGAGATCGTGCGCGAACGCGCAGCACTGCGGCGGGTGATCGAAGCAGGAACACGTATGGTTCAGCTCGCGCACGCCGGTACGGAGGAGGCGGGCCAGGTCGTCGAGGCGGCGATGGCCGAGCTCCAGGCCGCGGCTGCGGGAACGTCAACTGCCGAACCACTGCTGTCCGTTGCGGACCGCTGGGCCGGTTTCCTGGACCAGCTCGACGCGGGTGCCGACCCCGAGTCACTGGACACCCCATGGGCCGATCTCAACGAGTACGTCGAACTGAAGCCCGGCCAGCTCGTCACCGTGGGAGCCACCACGGCCGGAGGCAAGTCACTCTTCGGAATGAACCTCGCCGCTCACGTCGCCCTGCGAAGAGAACGTCCCGTGCTGGTCGCCAGCATGGAGATGGGGGGCGGCGAACTCATGGCCCGCCTCACCGCTGCCGAGGCCGGCGTCCCCCTCGACCGTCTCATCCGCCGCCGGACGACCGAGGACGACTGGAACCGGATAGCCCAGGTCGGCGACCGGCTCGCCAACGCACACAACTTCGTCCTCGACGACTCGGCGAACCTCACCCTGTCGAAGATCCGCGCCCGGATGCGATGGATGGCATCCCGCGACCACGCCCCGGCCCTCGTGGTCGCCGACTATCTGCAGCTGCTGACACCGGAGGGGACGAGAGCCGGGAACCGGGCGCAGGAGGTTGCCGAGATCAGCCGCGGACTGAAACTGATCGCCATGGAGTTCAGGACGCCGATCGTGGCCCTGGCCCAGTTCAACCGCGGCGCGGTGGGACGCAGACCGCTGGTGTCCGACTTCAAGGAGTCGTCCGCCATCGAGCAGGACTCCAACATCATCGTCCTGCTCCATCGCGAACTGGCCGAGGACGGCACGGACACCGGCCCCAAGGCGGGAACGGTGGAGGCGATTGTCGCGAAGAACAGGAACGGCGCGAGCGGCCGCATCGTGGACCTGGCGTTCCAGGGGCACTTCGCGCGGCTGGCTTCGATGGCGCGCTGAGCCGGTTTGTTGTCCGCGGACAACAAACCGGTGGTTGTTGTCCGCGGACAACAACCACCGGCTGAGGTGACGTGGGCGAGCCTGGGCCACAGGGCCTCCTCGTACAGGGAGGCCATCCCCGCGGGTGCGGGGAGCAGAGAGCGGGCACGGTCTCGGCGAACGCAGCGGGGGGACCATCCCCGCGGGTGCGGGGAGCAGCCGTCCGAGAACGGCCGGGTCGAGTCCCACTCGGGACCATCCCCGCAGGTGCGGGGAGCAGAGGACCCATACGGCGCCCTGGCATGCGGCGTGGGGACCATCCCCGCGGGTGCGGGGAGCAGGACGGCGAGGAAGTGCGTCCCGGCATGGGCGAGGGACCATCCCCGCGGGTGCGGGGAGCAGTGCAACACGGGGAGGTCGCACATGGGGGAGCGGGGACCATCCCCGCGGGTGCGGGGAGCAGGTACTCCCCCGTCAGGACGCGGGTCGGTGGAAGGGACCATCCCCGCGGGTGCGGGGAGCAGATCGGCGCCGGAATCGCCACCATTCTGGTGATGGGACCATCCCCACGGGTGCGGGGAGCAGCGGCTTCCCGCGATCGTGATGGACCTCGCCACGGGACCATCCCCGCGGGTGCGGGGAGCAGCCGACTGCGCATCACTGTGACCGATCGCGGGCGGGACTGTCCTGTCGCACCGAACCTTGAGCGAATCTCATCGAAGACTGACGGATTGCAGTTCGTCTCATCGAAGGTTAAGTACGCAGGTCAGGGCGTTGCGGCAGCGGACCGCACGATCGCGCCGATACTGCACACGTACGGGTTGGACGGCGGTCGGGAGCAGCAGATCCAAAGGGCAACCTACGTTGCGACGGTTCAGCGAAGCAGTGCTGCACGCAGGGTGATGCCGTGCCGCGTACGCAGCCGCCGCAGCTCCCACATCGCCACGGCGGTGACGGTCAGCGGGGCTCCCAGGATGAAGGCCACCCGCACTCCGAACGGCACACCGTCGTATGCACCCCGGAATACGTCGAAGAGAGCGACTTCCCAAACGAGCAGCGTCGCGAGCAGCGGTGGAACCGTCTCGTGGAGGTCTGCTGTCCGGAAGACGTGCACGAGTGACTGCGTGATGCCGTAGAAGCCAAAGGGGGCGAGCCACAACAGGAAGGCCCCCAGGGCGAACAGCAGCGCCACCCGCCCTGCCGACGCCGTCCAGTTCGTTTCCTCGGTCACGTACCCCAGCCCCGTGATCAGTCTTGGCACAGCGAGCGTGACGACCAACGCGAGCAGCGCCCCGGCGGGCTTACCCGCGCGGCGCAAGAACAGGCGCCGGTTGGGTGGGCGGGCCGCCGCGATGAAGGCGGCGACGGCGACCGGGAACGTCACCCCCAGCACAATGAGGGTGGTACGGATCTGGCCGAAGCGGTCGTTCAGTACGGAGTCGGCGTCTGATGCCAGCCCGTAGGACAACAGCATCCACGTGACAGCGACCAGGCCGACGACCGTCCGCAAGACCTGCACCCTCTTCACCACCGGGTCGTTCACACGGTCCGGCCGGGACGGCGTGAACACCACACGCCCCACAGCGATCGGATTGAAGAGACGTCCGAAGGTCAGCGGGCGCGCCGGACCCGGCGGCCATGGGCCCCCTGGCGGCACGGGTGGCGAACCCGGTCCTCCCGGCGGTTGTCCTCCTCCGTATGGATTCCACAGCGCCCCGCCCCCGCTTCCGCTCATCCCCGCGTCCTTCCTGTCGTCGTTTCCAGAGGTCACGAGGAGAATCGCAGATCTCAGCGCGTGAAAACGCCTAGTTCCCATTGCAGTTGCGCTGCAGTCGTGTGCCGACAGCCAGCGGGTCACCACCGCTGGGACCCTCGAGCGCACCATGGTTCGGCTCGCCGACTGCCGCCGCACCAACGCTACGAGCACAAAGGCCGGCGGGGCAGCGTGGATCTCTAGCCGATCGCGGGCGCGGAGGCTAGGCAAGCACGCGGTCCGCTGCCGCAACGCCCTGACCTGCGCACTTAACCTTCGATGAGACGAACTGTAATCCGTCAGTTTTTGGTGAGATTTACTCAAGGTTCGGTGCGACAGGTCAGGGACCATCCCCGCGGGTGCGGGGAGCAGACCCTGAAGGAGGCGGGCATCATCCTGTACCTGGGACCATCCCCGCGGGTGCGGGGAGCAGTCTTGAGCACTGGAGAAACGGTGCGGTTGTCCGGGACCATCCCCGCGGGCGCGGGGAGCAGGCGTTTCCGTCCGCGTCCAGTCCAACCTTCTCGGGACCATCCCCGCGGGTGCGGGGAGCAGGCCACCGGCTACGGCTCGGTCTTCACGCTGTGGGGACCATCCCCGCGGGTGCGGGGAGCAGGGGAACCGGTGGCCGGGCCACCCCGGCTCTCCGGGACCATCCCCGCGGGTGCGGGGAGCAGGGGAACCGGTGGCCGGGCCACCCCGGCTCTCCGGGACCATCCCCGCGGGTGCGGGGAGCAGTACGACCGCATGGCCGCCAAGTCCACCGGCCTGGGACCATCCCCGCGGGTGCGGGGAGCAGACTGCGCGACCTGCGGCTTTATCGCGGAGGTGCGCAGTTTTCCCACACTTTCACCGAGTCCGGCAAAAAGGGCATAACGTTCTCTGCTCTTCTGTTCAAGCATCAGGGGGCGGTAGTGCAAAGCGACCATCGTAGAGTCTGCCTGCCCATTTTCAGGGGGCTATGCCCGGATCGGAAACCCGATCTCTTAAGGAACAAGAGATTGGCCGCGCGCCGAAGTTGGCCCGGCTGAAGTGGACGAGGCTGCCTGCCGACCGCCGCCGCTCATTAACCACGCCCCCTTCCGCCCGACGGCGGAAGAGGGCGCCTGGGTTACTTCTTGCCCTCGCCCAGGGCGGTGCGCAGCCAGTCAATGGTTCCCTGCGACAGCAGCTCATCGGCCAGCCGGTTCGCAGTCTCGGTAACGAGCCGCCCGCGGCTGTTGTCGATCCACCGCTGCGCGTTCTCGTAACCCTGCGCCTTGTACTCGATGCCCTGGAGCAGGCACTCCAGCTTGTCCGCGTCACGGGCACAGATCGCTTCCGGTGATTCCTTCGCCTCGTACTCCGCGACCAGGTCACGGACCGCTGAGGCCAGGACCTCGGGCATGCCGGCCGTCTGATCGGCGGTGACCTCCTGCGGATCGCCGGCGGGCGCGTACTTCTTTCCGAGATAGTTCACGTCCCCGGTCCGGCTCTCCTGAGTGTCGTGCCAGACCGCGAGGTAGGCCGCTCGGGCAGGGTCGGCACCCTCCAGCTTCGCGATGATCGTGGCGATCAGCGACGTGCGCCATGAGTGCTCGGCAACGCTCTCGGGGTCACGGACCCCAGCCATCCACCAGCCGGTGCGCCGCGTCTGCTTGAGCGTGCCCGCCTCGTACAGGAAGCGGCCCACTGCGGACAGGTCGTCAGCCACGACCCTCTCCTCTCACGCCTCGGCAAGGCGGATTGCGTACCGGATGCCCTCCAGCTCCCGGCGTGCTCGCGCCGACAGCTCCCGGCTATCCAACATCACGGGGAGGGATGCGCGTAGCTCGTTCCCGATCGGGGTTCCGGGGCGCGGCAGGTTCGGTCGGGCGGCGAGCAAGGCCCAGAGGGTGTGGACGTTCAGGTCGAAGAAGCCATGGTTCGGGGTCATGCCTCGTACGAGGTGGCGCATCAGCTTGTCGCCGGGCCACGGGCCTGGGTTCGCGGCGGCGATGAAGTCGTCGGACAGCTGGATGTGCGGTGCCTCTCCGATCCAGTACGCCCAGTAGTTGAGGTTCGCTGCCTCGCCCGCGTCGTCGTCGGCGAGCGTCGTGGTGATGAAGTGCCCCATCCGGTCCCGGTCGCCCTGCCTGGCGGCGACGGCCGCGACCGAGCGGGAGTTGAGCCAGCTTGTCAGCCAGCCGTCCGGGCGCTCGGTCCGCTGCTGTTGGGCCAGCCACTCCGAGGTGTCGGGTGCATCGTCGTACCCGGCCAGGTAGAGGGCCTGGCGACGCAACAGGAAGCGTTCCTTGCCGCGCGCCTGCTCCGCGGTCAGACGCATGCGGGAAAAGAAGCGCCTGCGGTCGGCGGCGGGGAGCTCCGGCCCGCGCGGTACGGGACCCCGGCGCGGTCGCGGCGGGTCGGGCAACGTTCTCAGCGGTGTCGGAGTCACGCCGCTGAGCGGCCAGGACAGCACCTCGACCAGGTCGCGCTGCATGACCCATGCGCCGATCGGGCTGTCGTCAGCGGCTGCACCCTCGTTGAGTACACCGGCCAGCAGTACGTCTGCCTCCATAGCCCGCTCCAGGGCTAGGAGCAGGGCCGGCGCACTGCCCAGTTGCAAGAGCTGGTGGCGGTACATGAGCATCTGCCCGACGTGGACAGCTGTCAGGGGTCGGCGTCCTGATTCCCATCCTGCGACGGTGTCGGGTGAGACCCGAACCCGCTCCGCGAGGCCTTCCTGCGTGTGGCCCAACTGCTCACGGATCAGGCGGAAGACGTACCCGGACACTGTGCCGCTGCGGCTCCTTGGCGGCGTTCCCTGACTGCCGGTCAGGGTGGTGCGTGATCCGGTGTCCATGGCATCCCCCTTGCCCGCCGACCGTGGCCGGCACCCGTACCCGTGGTCAGTTCAAGCGGCGGTCCCTGCTCCGTACCGTCGTAGTCGCAGTGATGGTCAGGCTACTCAGGGTAGTGGAAGGGGTGTCGTCGTGACGATGACGATCAAGGTGTACGAGGTGGATCGGGAGGGCCGGAAGCGTGTTCGTCGTCCGACGACGGAAGTCGTTCCGGTTGAGGTTGTGGAGGAGAAGTTTGTGTACCCGGCCTGCCGGTGCCCGCGGTGCAAGAAGGCGTCCCAATGACCGTCCTCGCACAGCAGGCGTCGCGCGGCTCCTATATCTCTCCTGAGTGCAGGAGCAGTACGGCGGGCTCGTGGGGCGAGGGGCACCGTTTTTGTCCCGGGCCGGCCGAGGTTCGGGTCGGTGATGTTGTCGTCGAGCGCCTCACCTGTACCTGCTTCTGCCATGCCCGAAAGGCCCGCCGATGATGTGTGCCCGCTGCCAGCGGCCCATGACGGCCGAGGAGTCGAAGTTGCACGAGATCCCTGGTGCGAGCGGCCCCGGTATCACGCTCCGCCTCCACAAGGAGCTGTGCCCGCTGCCTGCGTCGGCCCGGCCGCTGTCGTATCCGCGCGAGCGGCGGCACTGATCCCCCTGGCCGTATCCGAGGCCGCCGGCGGCAGAGGTCCGGGCGGGTTTCCGATCTCCACCCACTCGCAGAACCCCAACGAGTCCGTCGCGGGACCATCCCCGCGGGTGCAGGGAGCAGCAGCCACCGGTTTGTTGTCCGCGGACAACAAATGGGCCATCCACGCGGGTGCGAGGAGCGGTCGACGCTGAAGCGCGACGAGGCGGCCAAGCTGGGACCATCCCCGCGGGCGCGGGGAGCAGCCGTCATAGACCGCGTAGTAGGTCGGGGCGCCGGGACCATCCCCGCGGGTGCGGGGAGCAGGCGTCCGAGCCGGGACACCAGGAGTGGCCCGCGGGGACCATCCCCGCGGGTGCGGGGAGCAGCCCGACGACGTCGGAGCAAGTTGTGCGTCACTGGGACCATCTCCGCGGGTGCGGGGAGCAGGGCGACGACAAGTCGACAGGCACCATCGGCCTGGGACCATCTCCGCGGGTGCGGGGAGCAGGGCGACGACAAGTCGACAGGCACCATCGGCCTGGGACCATCCCCGCGGGTGCGGGGAGCAGGACACGGTGACGAAGCCGTCTGAGACGACCTGGGGACCATCCCCGCGGGTGCGGGGAGCAGGTGCGCCGGACAATGCCGCCGGGGTGCTGGCTGGGACCATCCCCGCGGGTGCGGGAAGCAGACCGGCACTCCAGAGGACCGGGGCGAGCAACTGGGACCATCCCCGCGGGTGCGGGGAGCAGGGCCGCCGCGAGCAGGGAGCTGCGAGCCAGGCGGGACCATCCCCGCGGGTGCGGGGAGCAGGAGGACGGCCCGATCGGCGCCTCCACCTCATGGGGACCATCCCCGCGGGTGCGGGGAGCAGAAGAACGCGGTGGGGGAGTCCTGGGCTGGCTCGGGACCATCCCCGCGGGTGCGGGGAGCAGAAGAACGCGGTGGGGGAGTCCTGGGCTGGCTCGGGACCATACCCGCGGGTGCGGGGAGCAGTGCGCGGGCGCTGGCTACAGGGAGAGGCCTCGGGGACCATCCCCGCACCCGCGGGGAGCAGGCTGCGCGACCTGCGGCTTTATCGCGGAGACACGCAGTTTTCCCACACTCTCACCGAGTCCGGCAAAACGCATATAACGCTCTCCGCTCTTCCGTTCAGGCATCAGGGCGGCAGTGCAAAGCGATCAGCGTAGAGTCTGCCTGCCAATTTTCAGATAGCTATCCCCGGATCGGAAACCCCATCTCTTGGGGGACGAGAGATTGCCACACGCCGAAGTTGGCCCGGCCGAAGTGGACGAGGCTCGCAAAAGAGATGCCACCGAACTGATCCGCCGGGCCGGCTGGACCGACCTCGTCTTCTGCGGGATCGCCACCGAGAGCTGCGTCCTCAAGTCCGCCGGCGACGTCTTCGAGCTCGGCTACGCACCCTGGATCGTCACCGACGCCTCGGCGAGTGACGCCGGCCCGGACGTCCACGATGCCGGACTCGTCGTCGTCCGCCGCCTGATCGGAACCGGCCAACTCGTCACCGCAGAGCATGTGGTGGGACAACTCACCGCGTACGCAGGGGCCCCGGTGCTGAAATAGCCCCATGGCCGACACACCGTCCCACACCGGTTCGCCCACCACCCACGACACGGATCTGATCATCATCGGCGGTGGACCGGCTGGCTGCGCCGCCGCCCGCATGGCCGCCAGCGTCGGCATGCGCTCGGTCCTGATCGAGCCGGACACTCTGTGCCGCAACCTGTACCGCATCCCGGCGCTGAACAACGTCCTCGGCGGCTGCACCAGCGGCCCCGAGCTCGCCGACTCCATCACCACGGAGCTGAAGAGCACTCAGCTGTGCCGCCTGGAACTCGGCCGCCATGCTGTCGAACTCCGCGCCGCCGACGACCACGTCACCGTCACCCTGGACACCGGCACTCGCCTGACCGCTCCGTACGCCGTCGTCGCCACCGGCGTCGGCCCCCTCCAGCCCCGCAACGTCGCCTGGATCACCGCCCCCAGCGGCCTCACCCTGCCCCCGCTCTGGCAGGCCGTCGCGGACGACGCCGAAGGCCGCACCCTCCTCGTCCTCGGCGGCGACCGCCCGATCGGCACCTTCCTGCGCGCCCACCCGACCACCGAAACCCGCCTGCTCGTCGCTCACCCCGAGGCCGACGAGTACAAGACCGAGGAGATCCGCGACGATCCCCGCGTCATGCTCCTGCCCGTCGAGCACCTGACCCTGCACCCCTTTGAAGGGGCCACGGTGACAGCGGACGCGGTGAGCCGGGACGGCGGACAATGCGCGGTCACGGCAGACGCCGTCTACGTGAGCATCGGGAACGCGCCCACCGCCCCGTCCGGCGACCTCAGCCGCGACGGGGACGGCTACTGTCCGCCGACCGGCCAGCACCCCCGCATCATCGTGGCCGGCGACCTGCGCTCCGCCCGCTTCCAGCGAATCATGACCGCCTTGGGCTCCGGCAGCGAGGCCGCCTTGCACGCCTACTACGCCGCGCGGGAGCTGCTGCCCTGATGCGTGGAGGTCGGCTCAGGACCATTCCCGCGGGTGCGGGGAGCAGCCCCGTTCAAGCCCATCCCCGGGCCCGAGCGTGTTCGGACTGCTGGCCGACCGCCGCCGATCATGAACAACGCCCCCTTTCGCCTTCGGGCGGGAGGGAGCGGGTTCGTACGTCCGGGACCGGTCATCAATCGATGGGCTCGGCGCCGTGCGCTGCCGCGATCTGGTCAATGCGCTTCGCGAGGTCGAAGTCGGCGTCGGTCAGCTTGTGGCCCGCGTCGTGCGTAGTGATCCCGAACCGGATCGTGTCCCATCGCAGATCGATGTCGGCGTGGTGTCCGATGAGCCGCTCCACATCAGCAACGTGCACGATCATCGCGACGCCACCGTGATACCGGATGCCGAAGGACCGTGTGATCTCATCACCCACCCGCGACCAGCCGCGGAGCTCCAGAAGCCGCCCCTCGATCGCACTGTCCGTCAGCGGCACCGGTTCCTTGGCCACGCTCAGCTCCCCTTGCTCACGGGCTCCAGGATCTCCGCAAGGTCCCGGCCGACCGGGGCATCCTGCCACGGCCGCATCGCACGCTCCAGGGCGACCAGTTCCCTGCGCATCCTGGCCGAGCGGGTCTCCACCGCGATCGTCGCCACGGTCCGGGCGATCTCCACTGCCTGATCCGGCTCACGCGCAGCCGCCGCAGCTGTTGCCTGCCGGGCCATGTACACCCCGCGGTCCCGGCGGGCAGTCTCCGGAACGATCGCGAGGAGTTGCGACCAGAGTGCGCCGGCCTCCGCACCGAGGCCGAGTCGTCCGTAACAGGTGGCCCGCTGCACTTCCAGGTATCCGGGCGTTCGCCTGCATGCGTTCCCCCACGGAAGGTCGTCGTCCACGCGCGGCAACAGCCGGTCGGCCTGGTCGAATGAGCTGGTCGACCAGGCCACGTTCACCGGTGAGGCTGGCGCCGTGCGCCTGTTGCTGCATGGCCATGATCCGTACCTTCGGGACGAGCTGGTCGGCGTCGTCGAGCACGGCTTCGCACAGGTCGACGACCGCGTGTCCGTCGCCGAGATCGGTGCGTACCTGAGCCTGGTTGACGAGCGAGTACCCGATGAGGTGCGAGTCACGGGACCGCATCGCGATCTCCTGGGTGACGCCGCGCCAGAAAGCCGCGCCGTCCATGTCTCCGGCATCCTGATACAACCAGCCGACGAGCGCGGCGTAGGCCGCACCGACGCGGAGAAGACCGCGGCGGGTCTCGCCCTTCGCAGAGCGGAGCAGCTTGTCGATGAGCTGGTACTGCGCGGACACGGTGCCGATCAGGTCGTGAGGGCCGAGGAACATGTCGGCCCGGTAGTGCCCCTCCAACTGCTGCTGGAAGTAGTCGATCAGAGCAGGGTCGACGTGCTGTGGCGCAACCGGCCCTGCCACGAGCGCGGCGGCGGTGACGGGGACGAAAGCTTGGCGGCGCACCTGTTCCTCTTCGTGGTGCTCGGGCCGGATCCAGCCCGGCGGAGTCGTAAAGCCCAGGTCCTCCGGCCAGCGGCCGAGCGCGTCGTGAATGACGATCGCGGTCTCCTCCGCCGGCCAGCCGGGGCGGTCGCCTTCCCAACGGCGCCAGGTGCGAGCTGAAACGGTGAACTGACAGTCGTCGAGGAGCTGTTGCCCGTGCTCTGTGACGGCCGTCGCGGCGGCTTCGACGGTCCGCCATCCCTTGCGTAAGCGGGCTGCCCGAAGTGCGTCGTTGCGGCTCATGTGCCCAGTCTGAGGTGTCATCGCCCGCGCTTCCGGCTATGGCCGCTACATGGCCACGCGTGGCCATCCGGCGACCTATTCGCTGCTCACCGTGCACACACATCATCAGGGTGTGAAGGCGGGCGATACAGCAATCTGGCTGGATGCCCCTCAATCGACGTAGGCCGGGGGCCGACCCATGATGACGATCAAGGTGTACGAGGTGGACCGGTACGGCCGTACGCGCGTCCGTCGCCCGACGACGGAAGTCGCCCCGGTTGAGGTCGTGGAAGAGAAGTTCGTGTACCCGCCCTGCCGATGCCCGCGGTGCAAGAAGGCGACCAAATGACCGCCCTCGCACAGCAGGCATCACGCAGCACCTACACCTCTCCCGAGTGCAGGACCGGCACGGCCGGCTCATGGGACGAGGGCACCGCCTCTGCCCCGGACCGGCCGACATCCGGGTCGGCAACGCCGTCGCCGAGCGCCTCACCTGCGCCTGCTCCTGCCATCCCCGGGAGACCTGCCGATGATGTGCGACCGCTGCCACCAGCCCATGACGGCCGAGGAGTCGAAGCCGTACGAGATCCCCGGTGCGACCGGCCCCGGCATCACGCTCCGCTTCCACAAGGAGTTGTGCCCGCTGCCCGCTTCTGCACGGCCGACGCCGTATCCGCGCGAGCGGCGGTACTGATCTCCCGCCCGTACCCGAGGCCGTCGGCGGCAGGGGGCCGGGCGGGCCTCTCAATCTCCACCATCACGCAAGGACCAGCGTGGGCATCAGAGACACCATCAAGGCCGCAGAGCCCGTCGTCGCGAGGGACGTCAAGAGCTCGTCCGATCCCGGCGACCCCACACGAACGCAGGGCGCAGTGGCTGACCGGCACATCCGGCAACACACCCCTGACCGCCTGCACGGGGAGTTCACGGATCCCCCGGACGAGAAGTAGGCCTTACTCGCGAACGAGGTCGGCGAGCGGCACACCGAGGAGCACCCCCGCGGGTGCGGGGAGCAGTCTGCGAAACAGGTCTGCACCCAGGTCTGGCTGGGACCATCCCCGCAGGTGCGGGGAGCAGCCCGGGCTCCCGACCCTGTCGGGCCCGGTCACCGGGACCATCCCCGCGGGTGCGGGGAGCAGCGTCCGCCGGGTAGTTCCCATTCCTCGCGCTCTGGACCATCCCCGCAGGTGCAGGGAGTAAGTCCGCCCGTTGAAGGTAAAGGAGATCGCGTCGGGACCATCCCCCAGGCGGAGTATCGAGGACACGCTGAACTTCAGCGAGGATCCCCAGGGGGCATCACCCCGCAGAGGTGAGCAAGGCAGTGCGGCGAGCCTTCGACGACCCTCTTGCCGGGAGGGCAATCTCCGTAATGCGAGGCGATGCACTTGTACCCGGGCCCGTCCGGAAGTTCATTCCGGAGCCATTCCCGCGACTGCGGGAGGAGACGGCAGATCAGCGCCCGCAGACACCCTTGGCCGCAGGCATAGCAACCACACATTACGGGCTGCCCCGCGATTGTTCCGCAGCAGCCAGCCACCCGGGCCAGATCCTGAAGACCGACGTCACGCCATGGCCAACAGCATCCCCCAGGGTGCGGCGCCGTTCGCATGCCCACGAGGTGCACAGCGTTCCCCTGGAGGGGAAACGGTCGGGACGGCAGCCGATCTGTCCGTCGCAGGCCCCGTCTGGGATGCTGAAGGCCAGGCTCGACAGGGGGGCAGACGGTGTATACGGAACCTATGGCGCGAGCCGTTGTGGAACCAGCAGTACTCAAGCTGATACGGCAATATCCCCGTGGCAGGTCGTTCTCCACTACGGTCACATTCGGCGGGGACGACTTCAGCATGTGCGCCCACATACGGGCGCAGTGGGCGGCACCCGGGCAGGTGAAGATCGCACTGGCCTGTTGGGTCGTCAACATGGACACCGCGCGCTATCTCGGTGACAACCCACCTGCCAGGGAGGAGATGCGCCTGCCACCGGAAGGCAGAGCGGAGTGGGACGAGGAACTGACCAGCCGGGTGATCGGCCACCTCGCAGCTCGTATGAACGCTCTTGCCACCGCCCTGCCGACCACCGACGAACACCTCACCATCACCGTGCCTCTCGTCCTGACGTAGTCCGGTTGAAGGGGCGGCCGCACAACGCCCGGGGGCGCCCCGGCCTAGACCGCACACACAGGTGACCAGAGCCGGCCCGGTCGCTACCTGCATCAACGGCCTGGAGGCCGCTGCAGGCGAGCGCGGCAAGTCAGCGATCGATCAGGCTCCGCGACCTCGCCGGTGCAGCCAGATGGCGATCAGGGCGCGCTGAGCGACGCGACGCCGGTTTCGCCACGGGCTGCCTCGCGATTGATCTTGGTCACGTCAGGCGATATACGGAAGGCCGCGCGAGTTGTCTGGGTTGTGAAGATCAAACAGGTCCGCGCGGCCATGTCACATCATGCCTTCTGCGGCCTCTCGCGTAAGCATCTGGGCGCGCTGGTGGAAGAACTCGCTCCGCGTTGGGAGGCGCGCTGTGAGTCTGCACGCCACCAACGGCGCGAGGGAGCCCGTCAGCGTCAGGCAGGAGCCGGGCCGAAGCACGAATTCGTCTTCACCGACCGGCTGCTGGCCACACTCGTACATCTGCGGACTGGCCTTACCCACGAGGCCCTCGGGGTGCTCTACGAGGTGGGGTCCTCCACGATCGGCCGGGCCTCGCCGAGATCCGCCCGCTGCTCACCGAGCGGGGGTTCGCCGTTCCCGACCGTCCCGGTGTGCGCCTGCGCACCCTGGCCGATGTTTTCGCCTATGCCGAAGCCGAGGACGTGACTCTGCGGATCGACGGGATGGAAACCCAGGTCCGCCGCCCCCGGGCAGGCCAGCCTGGCCGCCGCGCCTTCGTCTGCGGCAAGCGCAGGCAGAACACCCTCAAGACCACCACGATCAGCGACCGCCAGGGCCGCACCCTGCGGCCCGGCCGCATGCACGACCAGACCGCGCTGCGCACCGAGGGCATCGCCGAACAGGTCCACCAGCATCCCGGCGTGAAAGCCGAGGTCGACGACGGCTACCGCGGTCTCGCCAACGAGTTCCCCGACCACGTCTTTGCCCCGCCGAAGAAACCGAAGACCGCGAAAGACCCGGCCGAGCGGCCGCTCACCGAGCACTACGGCTGGCGCGAGCACAAGCGCCGTCAGTCCTCCCGGCGGATCTGCGTCGAGCACGCGAATGCAGAAGTACGCCAGTGGCGCCCACTCCAGCGATACACCGGCCGCCGCGAAACCTACGGGGAAACCCACCAGGCCATCGCCGCCCTCGTCTCCGATCGCGCCCAGCGGCCCACCCGGCACAAGACGAGTACCGAACTCATGCCCGTCCGCACGACGGCCTGCTGAATCACCCACCAGCTAACTCCCCAGGCCAACACGCCTCATGATCAATCGCGGGGCAGCCCGTTAGCAATCAGCCCAAGTGTGGCCCGGCACGAGGACGAGGTCGTCGGGCAGTCCCGAGTGCAAGGGGAGGAATCCGCCCGTCAGAGGTTTTAGGCCCACTAACCTCATTACCTGACCGAACGACACGTAGGCGGGGGAAGCACGAGCGTGACGGGCATTGTTGGGGTACACGGCATTCGGCAGTCGAAGACATCGAAGTCCCGGCTGACAGCTGAATGGTGCAAGGCGATCAACCGCGGCCTCGGTGCGCTGGGACAGCCAGGCATACCCACCACCACGTTGGAACTGCCCCACTGGACCGGGCTCCTTGCGCGCGGAGCAGATCGTCTAGGCCCCGAGGACGATCCCTTCGATGCCACGGTGCCCTTGAGCGAGAGTGAAGCCGAGTTCGTCGCCGGGGCACTGGAGGAAGTGGTTCGCCAGGAAGACCTCGCCCGTGTGCAGGAACTGCCGCTGCAGACACTTGGGCCGCCGCAGCTCTGGCCGGCCCGTCTCACGCGTCTGGTGATGGCGTACGACCGGCGCTTCCCCCGAGGTGGGGGCAGACTCTTTGTGAGTGCGATGCGGGAAGTGCGGTTCTACCTGTACGAGCCCGACCTCGCAGCGCAGGTCCGAGCATTGGTCGCCGAGGCCTTCGGCGAGAACACGTCCGTCGTCGTAGGGCACTCGCTGGGCAGTGTGATCGCCTACGACCTGCTGCGCAGGGGCCAGATCTCGCCGGACCGTGTGTCCGGCGTGCGTACGTTCGTGACCTGCGGTTCACCGCTGGGAATCGCCTCCGTACGGCGTGGGCTGAACATCGTCGACGGCGAACCCCTGAAGCTGCCCGGTGACATCGAGTGGGTCAACGTCTTCGACCCTGGGGACGTCATCACCGGGGGGAGAGGCCTCAGCGACGTCTCGCCGGGGACCACCGATGCTGAGGTCGCCAACGGGATCGGTGATCCGCACAGTGTCTTGCGCTACCTGCGGACCACTCCGGTCGCACGGGCGATCGCGGCCGACGGACGGTGAGCCAGGCTGCGGATTACGAGTGGGGCGCGAGGCGGCTCATCGAGATTGCGGTCTCGGAGTACGACGACGAAGACAGCACGCCAGGTGAGCAGACCTCGTTCAAAAAAGGTATCAATGCCCAGGTCGCAGTCGTCGAGGAGTGGTGGGCCGATGGATCGCTGGATGAGAAGCGTCGCTTCAGTCTGGTGAAGCCGGAGGGTCTACGAACAGCTCGGGACCTGCGCCGTTTCATGGACAAGCAGGAACTGGACGACGTGGACTACGACGAGGTTATCGTCGTATACATCACGGGCCACGGTGTGAGCCGCGACTCCGAGGTCCATTTTCTGCTCATGCCGGACTCCGATCGGGACCGGGTCCTGGGCACTGCGGTCCAAACCGCCGACCTGATCACGGCCGTGCTGGACTCCCGCGCCGAACATGTCCTCGTGATGGTCGACTCCTGCTTCTCGGGAGTACTGCGCAAGGACCTATTTCGTCGGCTTGAAGCACTCAATGACGAGCGGCGCAATTTGAACTCTCTTGTCGTCCTGGCGTCGGCGAGCGAGTACACGTCCCCGCGCCTGGAGGAATTCTCCAGTGCTCTCAAGGCGGTGATGGCGTACTTCAAGGACGTAGCCTCTGGGTACGCGCTTCCTTATCTGAGCTTCGAGGACTTCTTCGGGGCGATGACGAAGCTGTTCGAGCCCCAGGGCATGGCCAATGTACGGCCTCTGTGGCCGGAAGAGTCGCTGCAGAGGGACAAGGACCATCAGCAGCCCAGCCCCTGCCTCCCCAACCCCGGCTACCGAACCCAGCCCGACCTCGACTCCTACTGGCTCCTGCGCGCCTCCGGTCGGCCTTCCCCTGCTGACTCCGGCTGGTACTTCACCGGTCGGACTACCCATGTACGGCGCATGACCGAGTTCCTGAAGGGGGAAGGAGGCACGCTCGTCGTCACCGGGGAGGCAGGCTCGGGCAAGTCGGCTCTCCTCGCTCGGGTCGTCACTCTCAGCGATAAGCAGTTCAGGTCCGACCCGACGTACCGGCCCCTCATAGACGCGACACCGCCCGACCTTCTTGTGCCCGAGGGAGCTGTCGATGCTGCGGTGGTCGCGCGTAATACGGATGCTGACGAACTGGCAGCGGTGCTGTACACGGCGCTCACCGACGAGCCGCCCGCAGGGGACAGGGGGGTCGGGCCACTCGATCAGCTTCTGGACCACGTGCTGGGATCCGTCCGTCGGACGAGGCGGCCGCTGACGATCGTCATCGACGGCATCGACGAGGCGAGGAATCCCGCGAGGATCATCACCAACCTCATCCGCCCGCTGGCCGAACAGTGGACGGACGACGGGCATCCCGCTGTACGAATGCTTCTGGGCATCCGCAGTGCCCACGCGGACACTGCGGGCCGACTCCGTCCGTCGCAGGACCGGACGTCGGATCTGCTGAACCTGCTCGTCCGTTCCACAGGTGCGGACGAACCCCTGCGGGCGGACACCGGCGCCGCGGAGGACATTTCCGCCTATGCGAGCACGTTGCTGAGGACCCTGTTCGACCGCCGTGACTCCTCGGTACGCCCGGATGACCGCAGCCTGGACGAGCTGGCGGCTGCCGTGGCCGAGGAGGTGGCGCCCTCGTTCCTGGACGCACGCCTCGCCGCCGAGGCGCTCTACGCAAGAGACCGGCTGCCCGATCCGGACGATCCGGAGTGGCGGCGCACCCTGCGCCAGGGGACACAGGAGCTTCTGCGGCAGGACATCGAGGAAGTACGGCGCAATATCGGCCTGCCGGCCGAGCATGTCATGCAGGTCCTGCGGGCCACAGCGCTTGCGCAAGGGGCCGGTCTTCCTTGGGCCGAAGTGTGGCCGTGCGCGGTGGCAGCGCTTACGGCAGGCGACATCATCGCTCCTGAGACGGCGATCCGTCGGGTACGCGAGACTCGGCTCGCGGGCTATCTGACGACCGACGTCGAGGACGGCAGGTTCGTCTACCGGCCGATCCACGAGCGCATCAGCGAAGTACTGCGGCAGACCCCGTATGCCCTTCTCGGTGACGGAACGCCGTCCAGCCCGCCCGAGGCATCGTCGATGGTAACCAGAGAGTCCCATCGACAACTGGCCGTCAAGTTCAGCGCTCTACAGAAGGAAGACGAGCCGCCGCACCCTTATCTGCGCCACCACCTCGTTCAGCACGCGGCGGCCGGAGGCGTGCTGAACGACCAGGTCGTCACCGAGAAGTTTCTCCCCTACGAGACGAGCGGGAACGTGCGGGGCGCGCTCGGACTTCTGTCGGAGCACGCCGAGGGCACGAAGCGCCTCCTCGCGTGGACACGGATCGAACCCTTTCTCGCCGACGCACCGCCCCTCGCGCGCGCGGAGAGCCTGCGCTTCTCCCTGTGGGAGCCGGACGCTGATGTGCTCCCGGGCAACCGCGACACCGGCAGCCCGGCCGCGGCACATCTCGTGCCGAGATGGAAGGACCTCGCGGTGCCGGGCAACGTCCTGGCGCGGTCGGACGCGGATGTCTGCTCCCTCGTGTCCTTCACCCTGCGGGACGGGACGCCGCTGGTCGCAGTGGGCGGCGCCGACGGTGCCGTACGGGTGTGGGATCCGTCCACCGTGACGCCGGTCGGCCCACCGATTCATGGGCCGGGGCCCTTGGTGCGGGCGCTGGCCGTGGTGCCGAGGCTGTCCGGCGAGCCTCTTCTGGCCGTTGGCTGCGACAGCGGTGCGTGGACGTGCGACCCGTTGAGCGGTCAGGACCGACAGCTGCCGGTCACGGCAACGGTCCACGACCTGGCTTCTTTCACCGACCGGGAGGCAGCGCGGCTGGCGATCCGCACATCCGACGGTGTCGTCGTGTGCGATCCGCTCACCGGGGCCGTGGTGGCCGACGTGGAGTACGCCGCCGGGGCGAGCGCGGTGAACGCACTCGCTGTCCTGACCGGCGCCGGGGGCCGAACCCTGCTCGCCGTCAACGGAGCAGATGCCGTCGACGTGCTCGACGGGGCCGGTCTCGACCTGGTGTGCACCGTTCCGATTCCGGGAGGGAAGATCTCCGCGCTGGCCCTGCTCGAGAAGCGGGACGGCGAACCGGTGCTCGCCGTGGCCACGCGGACAGCCTCGGGAACGGTCAGGTTCTGGGATGCCCTGACGGGTGTGGAACAACGGCACCGCACGATCAGACAGTCCGCAGCCGTCCTGACGCCCTACCGGCAGCCAGGCTCCGGCACCCTGCTCGCACTCGGCGGCCATGACGGTGCCGTACAGATATGGGACCCGGAAACAAGCGAGCAGACCTGCCGGTTTCCCACCGATCACACGAGCGCGGTGACGGGCCTCGCCGTCGTACCCGGTCCCGAAGAGGTCCAGATCCTGGTATCGGGCTCGCTCGACCGGACCGTCCGTGTCTGGAACCCCGAGGTGTGGGCCAGGCGTACAGTGCGACCGCCCTCCCGTCCCACCGGTGGAACACTGCTCGCGATGCTGTCCGGAAGCCCGAGCCCGGGTCCGGCCGAGCTCATCTCGGTCGGCCCCGACCGCAACCTGATCGTGAAGTCGGCCGGCACGGGCGTGGTCACGCGCACGATCGACCTGCCCCGCAGAGGAGTCGACGGGCCGGTGACGGCTCTCGCCACATACACAGCGTCGGACGGCTCCACGACGGTCGTCGTCGGACTGCCGGACGGATCGGTCGGGTGCTGGAACGACGACTGGGCGACGATGCACGCCTGGACCTCGTCAGAGGACCATCCCACCGCGTTCACCACCTTCGTGGAAGGGACGCGGACCGTCCTGGCTGTGGGGACGAGCCGCGGCTCGATCGTGTACTGCGACCTGGCCACCCGCGAAGTGCTGGAGTGGCACCACGGTGAGGGATCCGGTGGCCCCGTCCGAGCGCTGGCATATCTGCCCCTGCCTACGGGGGGTCTTCTGGCTGTTGCTGCCGATCAAGACATCTTGCTGTGCCGTCCGTTGCACGCGCCGCACGACGAATGGCCCGGTCAACGGCCCGGCGCCGTCGCGTCCCTGGCCGTCTGCCAAGGAGAGGAGGAGGGCGAGTGGTACCTGGTCACAGGGGGAGTCGACGGCACCATACGTCTGTGGGCGCCGGACTCTCCGGAGAAGGAGACGTTCACGCTGCCGACCCGGCACGACGGGCCCGTATCCGCCCTCGGCATCGTCCGGTCGGCCGACTCCCGCAACCTGATCGTCAGCGCCGGCCTGACAGACACGACTCTGCGTCTCTGGGACTTCCACACAGGAGAAGAGCTGCTGCGGCTGGTCACTGCGGCACCCCTGACGTCCCTCGGCGTCCTGCCCCACCACAGTGTCCAGGGGACTTCGCAGCCTTTGATCGCCTTCAGCGGTCCGGCTGGGACGGCCGCCGCGACGCTGTGTCTGCCACAGTCCTAGGAGCAGCCCACGGGGCAGAGCGGATATTGCTGGTCACCAGCTGCCATGCCCACTACCATCGGCTCGCCGCATCGGACGGCCCATCCCCTCCGCGCCCGCGGAGATGGCCCTTGTGGCGACTGAAGTTGCATCAGCCCCGCAGAGCGGGGAGCGCAGCCGTCCAGCAGCTGTCATCCGGCCACCAACATCCGTGAGACGGCTTGCTGCGCGTGCAGCCGTGCTCTTTCGGACACCGCCTCCCGGGTGTCGTGAGGGGATGCGAAGCCATGAGATGCGTCTCCTTGCGACAGCCCGTTGCTCTGGGAGCTCAGGCGGCCAAAGGCTGTCAGACGTGCGGGATCAGTCGGCCGGATCAGGAGGGGAAGACTCCGGGCGTCGAGTCCTGCATGGCGGGCGACGGCGTCCACCAAGGCGGCGCGGACCGCGTCCCAGGCGGGGCCGCCGGTCGCCCGGTACGCCTTGGCGACGGTGTCGGCGTGCAGGGTGTCGGCGCGGTGCTGGTTGAGCGCGTACGCAGCCACGTAGAGCCCCTGGTGTTCCCGGTCGTGGCAGCGCTCACCGTCGACGTACCCCGTGCAGTCGCAGCCGGTCAGTCGCGGCAGAACCGCCGCCGCGATGTGCTCCGGGGCCGCATGGCGGACCCGGGCACCGGCCGGTGGCAGCGGCAGGCCCGACCGCAATGCCTTCTCCTGCCAGTCGGCGCGGGCCTTTTCGCCTGCGGGGGAGGGCTGCTGCCCCGCGCCGAACGCGACCATGTGCGGCGGGCTCGCGTGGCCGATGCGGCTGACCCCTGCGAGGAAGGCGGCCACCAGGCGAGCGCTCTGCTCGCTCTCGGCCGCGAAGCCCTCCGCGATATCGGCTCGTTGCCGTGGGCTCAGTACCCGGTCCCACAGTTCGAGCATTACGGCACCGGCGGTGACCATCTCGGCGACGAGCGGATTCCACACGGGTCCGCCCCTTCGAACCGTGTGGTCGGAGAGATCGATCGTTCCCCAACACCATTTGTGCGCAGTGCTGTTGAGTTCTCCTGGTTCGCTCACATTGCCCTCATCCGGCGTGCTACGGTCCTGGCTCATCTCACCAGACAACTGTGGAGATTGGAGTAAGGATCAGGTGACACTGTCCGAAACGCGCCCCTATCCGGCGGGGGAGATACGCCCCAGCTGGGACCCACGACGACAAGCATGCGTTCCGGTACTGACAACTGCCGGGGAAAACGCCACCGTCACCTTGGTCCACGCTCTGCAGCACGCGGACGAACTGCGCAGCTTATCCGGGGCGACTGCCGGAGAGGCCGTCGCCCTGATCGAGTACCTCCTCGGCGTCTGCTACGCCTCCGGGGACTGCCCGGCGACGGTCGACGAGTGGCGTGACCGGGTCCACGACCGCAGCCCGCTGACCGATGCGGCGGACTGGCTGGATCGCCGTCCCGACGAGCACTGGGACCTTTTCCATCCCGTGGAGCCGCTGGGCCAGAACGCTCTTCTCGCCCCCTACCTCGACGAACACGGAGCAGGTCCCGCCCAGCTGGTGATCGAGCACGCCGGGGACTACAACCAGTTCTTCGACCACCACCACCTCGAACACCCGGCGCCGCTGCCCGCCGATGCCGCCTTCCGCGCCATGCTCACCCAGCACGCCTACGGACCCGGCGGCCGCGCCCGGATCTCCGGCAAGGGGACCTTGGGCCCCACCCTCACCAATCTGGCCGCCGGACGCCTCGGCACACGTATCCGTGTCATCGCGCTCGGGGAGACGCTCGGCGACACCCTCCGGCTCAACCTCATACCGACCGACGAAGCCCCGGGCCGTTTCAACCGCACCTGGACGGTGGCCCCCGAGCCCCGCCGGGGATTTCTGACCAAGCCGTCGGGGCGACGGGTGGATGGTCCGGCCGACCTGCACACCGTCCTGGGACGCTCGGTCCTCATGCGGCCCGCCGTCACCGAGGACGGGCAGCCGGCCGTCGACCGCGTACTGCTGGCGGCCGGAGAAATCCTTGAACCACTGGCCCCGCACCACATGCAGGACGCCGTGTACGAGAAGGCACCCAACGGAACGGTGAAGCCGCTGCGGCCCTCGGCCTCCCGGGCCCTGTGGCGCGAGGCGCACGCTCTGTACGCCGCCGTTGCGGACCGGGACCACGGACCCGATCTCTACGACCGCCTTGCCAGGCTCAGCGGCCGTCGGCTCAACCTGTGGACCGTCGGTCTGATCGCCAAGCAGACCACGGTCGTCACCTGGGTGTCGGACACGTTTCCCTTCGTGCCCGGCCGGGAGCGCGACCTCAGGTACGCGGCTGAGCGGGCTTCGCTCGTCGCCGAGTACGTGGCCTCCAGCCTTTCCCGGGCAGCTTACGTCGCCTGGACCGTGACTTATCCCAACCCGAAGCCGGCCGACAAGAAGCGACAGATCGCCCGGTTCGACGCGCGGCCAGAGCACTGGGCTCACTCGGAGGAGCCCTTCCACATGCTGCTGGACGACACGGCAGCGGCCGAGAACGACGAACAGGTGGACGCGGCGCTCGTCGAGTACGCGGCCGTGCTCGCCGAGGCCGCCGGGCGCTTCCTGCGTAACCGGCTCGACTCGCTGCCCGCCAACTCGCGCGGTTACCAGGCACATGCGAAGGCGGTCCGTTGTCTGGAGAACGACCTCACCGGGTCCAAAGCCCCGGACGAACTGAAGGGGGAGCGGAAGTGATCGCCGACAAACCGGGCACCGGGAGTGCAGTCGCGGATGGCGCCGAGCCACGTGAGCCCGCACGCAGCCAGCAGCTCGCCCAGTGGCTCGTCGGCTTGGTGAACAGCCGGGACTACGGCAGGCTCGCCGAACTGCGCCGACCGAGTGTCAGCGAGCGCGCTCACATCGAAGCGGGCTGGATCGATGAAGAGCGTCGCGAGGTCTTCGAACAGGTGGCGTTCCTGTTCGCCGTCTACCACCGGGGCGCCGCCGAGCCGTCATGGGGTTACGGAAGCCTCGGGTACGCCGCCCGCCGGATCGGCAGCAGCATCGGGCGCGGGCCCGACGACGCGGGCGCCGGCCGACTGATGGACCGCATCGTCGCGAGCCGCCGGCCCCCCCAGCGACACCTGCAGCACGCCATCGCCCGGCTGCGGTCGTGCGGCGAGCCACCACCCTCCTGGGCACGGCTCGCGGACGACATCGCCCGCTGGAGCGACCGTCAGGCCCGCATCCGCTACCGCTGGGCCGTCGACTTCCACGCGCCGCCGCCGAAAGCCGCCAGGAACACCAGGACGACCACGACCACGACGAAGGACACGCTGACGTGAGTACCCACGTTTCCCTGACCGGGCACCAGTTCCTCTCCCTTCACCTGCTGGAGACGCTCGTTGCCGTCCTTCCCGTCCGGGACGAGAACGGGGCACCCAAATCCATCGTTTACGGCGGCGTGGAACGGCACATGATCACCAGCCAGGCGCGCCGTCGCGCCGAGCGCGTGTACTCCCGCGACCGGGCCAACGATCAGATGGGCCCGCTCGCCGGACACACCATGGGCGTCCGTACCCGCGAATGGGCGCTGGTGACTGCCCGCGCCCTGGAGACCAGGCACGGCTGGCCCAAGGAGCAGGCGCTGGCGACAGCGCGAGCGGTTCTGCAGGCCATCGGCCTCAAGTTCGGCGACTCGGCCAAGCCGACAGTCGCCAACCTGACCAAGGTGCTGCTCTTCGCGCCAGCGGATGCGGGCGATCGCATTGCCGACCACCTCAACGCCGAACGGGAATCGCTCGGCGCCTGGGCAGAGAACTACACCGTCCTGGCCCAGGCGGCAGCGGCAGGAAAGAAGACGAAGGGGCGGCGCAAGAGCAGCCCCCAGGAGGAAGCAGAGGTGAGCGCGGACGACGCGGACTCCGCAACGGACGCCGGCGCTGCCAAGCTCCCCGCTCTGCCCAAGGCGACGCGGGAAGCGGTCCTGACCGCGCTGGCGCCCCGGGATGCGATCGACATCGCGCTCTACGGCCGCTTCCTCGCCGAGATCGCGGACTCGCCGAACGTCGACGGTGCGATCCAGAGCGGTCACGCCTTCACCGTCCATGAGGCCGAACACACAGACGACTTCTACGCCGCCGCCGACGACGCCAAGCTCAACCGCAAGAGCAACGCCCTCGACTTCCTCGATGTCGCCGACGACTCCGGAGCCGGCATGACCGGCTACCAGTCCCTCATCTCCGGCACGTTCTACCGGCACGCCGTTCTGGACCGCCGCAAGCTGCGACAGAACCTGCGCGCCGCAGGCATGTCCGAACAGGACAGCGAAGCAGCCGCCGTTGCCGCCGAGGCCGAGTTCGTCAGCGCCTTCGTCAACGCCTTCCCGCAGGCCAAGAAGAACTCGACCGCCTCGACCGGTTCACTGCCCGCCCTGGTCCTCGCCTTCGACGGAGACCGCCCGTTCAACTACGCGGCAGCCTTCCAGAAGCCCATCGATGAAGTCGCCGACGGGGGACCGGCCGGGGAGCTCGCCGTACGCCGACTCCTCGACCACCACAACTTCGTCCGCCGCCGGCGTGACGACATCACCGCAGGCCGCGTTCTCACCTACGAGCCCGCCGTCCACGCAGTCCTGCAGGAACTGGGAGTCAAGGACATCGAGTCAGTCGAGGAGCTGACGGCGTGAGCGGACACGTCCTGCTCATCAGGCTTGCCGCCCCCCTGCAGTCCTGGGGGGTGGTGTCCAGGTTCTCCCGCCGCGACACCCACAGCCGCCCGACGAAATCCGGGGTCATCGGTCTGTGCGCCGCGGCCCTCGGACACGACCGCGCCGAGGAACTCGGCGAACTCGCGGCCGTCCGTTTCGGCGTCCGCGCCGACCACCCCGGCACTCCGGTGCGCGACTACCACGTCGTCGGCGCCGGCAAATACCCCGTCCGTCCACGTGACATCATCACCGACCACCGCAGGGCCGCAGCCCTGTCCGCCGACATGGCGAGTACCAAGGGCAATGCGTTCGGGCACTACGAGCTTGCCGACTGGTACGGAGCACCGAAGTACATCGTCTCCGAACCGGATTCGGGTGCCCTGGTCTCGAAGCAGCTCTCCAGGGGGGCACTCATCACCGAACGCTGGTACCTGGCGGACGCCGCGTTCGTCGCTGCTCTGCAGCATCCAGATCGGGCTTTCCTCGAAACCGTCGCCACAGCGCTGGAACGCCCGAAGCGCCTGTTGTGGCTGGGCCGCAAGTCGTGCCCGCCGTCCGGAACACTGGCCGGACCGCTGGACGGCGGAACGATCGAAGACGCCTACCGGTCCACCGCACTGCTGCCTTCGCAGGGTGTCGGGGCGCGGCCGTCGCCCCGGCCCTGGGCCTGGATCGAAGCGGAACCGGGCACCGCCGGAGCAGCCCCCGTACCGGACCAGCCCGTCACCTTCGACGCGGACCGTCGCACACACACCACGCGGTGGGAGACACGGACCTGCGTCACCATTGCCGAGAACGCCACCGAATGGGACGTCATCCCGTGACCAAGCCCCCTGCCGCCCGTTTTGTTGCCACGCACAGCGTCCTGACCATGGACGCCCGGCACCCTTACACCGCCAAGTCCCTCGTCGACGCCCAGGACATGCACCGCACCGTCATGAGCGGCTTCCGCGGCTGGGTCTCGGACGGTGACCCCGACGCTCGTGCCCAGATGGGGGTGCTGTCCACCTGGTCGGTCGATCTCAAGGCAGGTGCACTCGTCCTGGTCGTCCAGTCCCGAGTCCCGGGCGACTGGGCAGGAATACCCCGTGGCGCGCTCACCGACAAACCGCACGTGATCACAGTCGACCGTACCTTCCACGTCGGCGACTCCCTGACCTTCCGGACGGTCGTCAACCCCATCCACAGCCGCCCGACCGGGTCCCCGGCCCCGGACCGCGCCCGCGGCCGGAGAACTGCCCACACCCGCCCCGACCACGTGAAGAACTGGTTCGTACGCCGTCTCCAACCGTTGGGCGACCCACGCAGAGCCCCTGATGGTGTCGTCCGCATCGGTGCCACAACCGAGGAGGAGACCCTGGGCATCCGCATGCTCCCCACCGTCACCAGCCCTCGCCCCCACCACGGCCTGCGCATCGTCCGCGCGGAAATCCGGGGCACGCTCACAGTCACCGACCCCGCTGCACTGGTCGACTCGATGAGCCAGGGGATCGGACACGCTCGCGCGTACGGCTGCGGACTGCTCCTGACTCGTTGAGCCCGGCACCCCAGAGGATGGTCCCGCTGTCGATCAGGCGCAGGACGAGACGAAACACCACTCCGCACTGCGAGAGACGACCCATGTAACGGAGTTCGTACGAGACCCGGTGATCATCTGCCCAGTACCTGCAAGGGATGGCTCCCAGCTCAACGCCGCCCAGGCCTGGGGCGTCGTTTGCTCCCCGCATCCGCGGGATGGATCTCGGGCGCTGCGAGCGCTGCGGCCCCCGCGAGTCTGCTTCCCGCAACTGTGCGGGTGGTTCCGCCTGCAAGAACGGCGGGGGAGCGTACCTGCTCTGCTCCCCGGACCTGCAGGGTTGGTCCCTTCTCGACGCCGGACACCATGACGTCCCAGGACTGTTCCCCGCATCCGCAGGGATGGTCCCCAGAACACCCGGGCTACCGGCTACTGGGGCAACTGCTCCCCGCATCCGCGGGGATGGCCTCTGCTCCTGGAGGCCGACCCTGCGGCTTCGTCACGAAGCCGCAGGCTCACCCCCTACAGCAGGTCCTGTGCGCAGATCTCAGCAGCTGCCGCGGGCTCAGTTCTGCGTCTCGCGGAACCGCTTCACCACCTCGCGGGCGCTGACAGCGAGTACCCCTACCGCTGCCACGGTCTAGAGGCACTGTGGGGCCTGCCAGCCTCCATTGGCGTCGGGCAGGAAGGCCGGGTTGAACAGGTCCTGCCGGTGCAGGACCCGTGCGAGTGGCAGTGCGAAGGCTGCCTCGGCGGCGATGCTCCAGACCGCGACGTGAACATCCACACCCGCACCGCCCGGATCGCGTCGAGTGTCACGAGTCGGGCGAGTGTCGGCGAGTCCGGCGAGTGTCGGCCAGATCCACCCCGACCACGGGCCCGGGTCGAGGACGTCGAGGCGTGTGCCGCCGTCCGTCCGGTACGGCTGCGCGGTGTGCGGCCGGACGACCAGGACGATCGGCAGCGCGTGCCACGCCACCCGGACGTAGACCGCCGCACTGCGCTCCTTCGGCGCGCCGCGGTCCGGAAGGTCGCCGGGCGTCCAGGTTCTGTCGGCCGCGCCGGGGTGCTCGGGAGCTGTCGGCGCCGCTCACCCTGCACTCATCACCACCACCGACATCGAGATATCGAGATCACGAACGGCGACTACGACGCCCGCACCCTGGCGAGTGTCCACGGCTACAGGGACGGCTGGGGCGAACTCGGCCCGGAGCTCGCCCAGGAGATCACCGCGCTCATCACCGAACCGGCCACCTGCCAGAAGCCGGCCGGCTGACGCATGACGAGTTCCCTGAGCCGGACCTGCGAGGTCGGACGGTCGGGCGGTACGGGGCGGTCGGCCGCCCGAACGCCGGCTCCCGGCGTACTTCCTCGACCGACCGTGGAGAAAGGCCCCGGCTGGTCGGAACCCGCCGGGAGACATTCGGACAGGCCGATACCGGCAAGGGTCCGCTGAGTCAGCTGCGTCTGCTGCAGTTGCGCAGACCTGCCTCGATTCCTGCGGTGCAGCCGTGACGGACAGAAACAGGAGGAGTGCACATGCGGGATTGCTACTGAGGCTTTCAGGGTTGAGGCCGGTGGTGCGAGGGTCGGGCCGGTGGCGGTGCCCGCCCTTCACGGCGTCCATGCACCGTACGCCCATGCCGGAGCCCCCGTCGTACGCGGCCGGGGGGATCGGTTCCGCTGTACGACAGGGGCGGTCGGGGAGGCGGGCGCTGGCCTGGGGGCGGCGCCTTGGAGGGTCAGCCCTTGGAGGGTTCGCTCTTGGCCGGGACAGATGCCGTGGTCTTCTCGCGCGGCGGGCGTGGCACGGCGAGGGCGGCGAGCAGGCCCGCCGCCGGGAAGGCGGCGGAGACCAGGAACGCCGCGCCGTACCCGTCCACCAGAGCAGCCGGCGAGGTGGCGTCGGCGCCCGAGTAGGAGGCGGCCACCACGGCCAGCGCGGCGAGCCCCAGCGCGCCGCCCACCTGGCGGCTGGTGTTCAGCAGGCCGGACACCAGCCCCGCCTGCTGCCAGGGCACGCCAGTGGTGGCGGCCACAGTCATCGACGCGGACACCAGCCCCTGGCCGACGCCGAGCAAAAGGGTGGGCCCGAACAGGTCGGCGGCGAAGTCCGCCTCGGCGTCGGCGAAGGACAGCCACACGAGCCCGACCGCCGACAGGGTCAGCCCCGTCAGCAGGATCGACCGCGCGCCGAACCGGTCAATATGCCCGGCGATCCCGCGCGCGGCCACGAACATGCCGATGGCCAGTGGAAGATAGGCGAGGCCGGTGCGCAGGGGGCTGTACCCCAGGCCCAGCTGGAGTAGCAGGGTGAACAGGTAGAACGTGCCCCACAGCGCCGCGCTGCTGGTCAGCGCGACGATGTTGCCGGCCGAGACGGAACGGTTGCGGAACACGGACAGCGGCACCAGCGGATTGGCGGCGAGCTTGGCCTCGTTGAGCACGAACAGGCCGAGCAGGACAACCGCTGCGGCGAGCACGCCCAGCACCTTGCCGGAGCCCCAGCCCTCGTCCAGCGAGAGCACCAGGCCGTAGGCGAGGGCAACCACGCCCAGGGTGATGGCGACCGCGCCCGGCGTGTCCATCCGGGACTGCGCCTTCGCGTTGCGGGCCTCGGTGATGACACGGAGCACACAGACGATCAGGACCACACCGACGGGCACGTTGATGAGCAGGATCCATCGCCAGGAGACCCACTCGGTGATGGCCCCGCCCAGCAGCACGCCGACCGCGCCGCCCGCCGCGGCGACCGCGCTCCACATCCCGAACGCCTTTGCCCGTTTTTTGCTGTCCGTGAAGGAAGTGAAGATCACGGTCAGGGTGGCGGGGGCGAGCACAGCGGCGCCGAGGCCCTGCACCGCCCGGGCGGTGAGAAGGGTCGCGGCGTTGGTGGCGAGTCCGCCGATCAGGCTGGCGACGGTAAACACCGCCAGTCCGCCGAGGAACGCGGTCCGCCGGCCGAAGAGGTCTGCGAGGCGCCCGCCGAGCAGCAGGAATCCAGCGAAGGGGATCGTGTAGGCGTTGATCACCCACTGGAGGGACTCGGTGTCGAAACGTAGTGCTTCCTTGATGGACGGGAGCGCGACGTTCACCACGGAGGCGTCCAGGACGACGAGGAACTGCCCGGCACAGCAGACGAACAGTACGAGACCGAGTCTGACGTTCGGGGGTAAGGGAGAGGCGTCGGTACGGTCCGCGCTCATGGCAAAACACTCCTAAAACTCAGGTCCGGCGTGCTACTCGGCGACGCTAGAGGGCATTTAGGACAGGTAGTGCCCTGTATCGGCCATGCTGCGACGGGACAGTCGAAGCCCTTGAATACGGGCCTCTGTCTGGATGAAGCTCCGTCCGGGGCAGCCCGCGCGAGTTGGCTGCCACACATCGGGGCGGTGTGCCGCCCGTCGAACGGGGGAGAGCACGTGAACCGAAAGGAAGCCCTCAGGGCCCTTTTGCACGACCGGCGGCGAAAAATCGACCCGAGCGAGATCGGATGGCCGCCCCCTTCCGGCCCGGGACGCCGCGCCCAAGGTCTGTCCCAGGCGCAGGTCGCCCAGTTGCTCTACAAGACGGAACGCTGGTACGCGCAACTGGAGCGCGGGGAGCTGCGCTCGCCGTCCCCGCAGATGCTCGACAAAGTGGCCGTGGTCCTGCGGATGGAGCACCAGGAGCGCAGCGCGCTGTACCTGTACGCGCTGGGCCACGAGCCGCCGCTGTCCGCCGACCCCAAGGCCGGCACCTCGGTCAACGACTCCTGGCGCCGAGTGGTGGACCGGGTCAGCGGAGAGGCCGCCTCGATCTGCGACCTCGCCTGGAACGTCCTGGAGTGCAACGACGAGTTCGCCCGGATGTTCCTCCCTGGTGAGGGGGGCCGAATCGGCCTGCGGCAGAAGAACCTGATGCGCTGGGCGCTGCTGTGCCCCGATGCCCGGGAGCGGCAGCTGGTCGACTGGTCGGACCAGTGGGCGCCCCGGCTGGCGGCCTGGCTGCGGGCCGCGGTCGCCGCCCATCCCGGCAACGAGGACCTCCGGGAACTGGAACGCCACGCGGAACGTGACCCGGTGGTGGGTCCCGTCTACCGGAACGGCAGCCTGGCCCGGGTGCACGCCGACGGGGAAGTGCTGCCGGTGCGGCACCTCGGGGGCGGCATGCCCCGGGTCGGCCGGATACGGGTCTGCTCGGCGCAGCCCTTCAGCTCGCCCGGCGCCCGGCTGATCATCCTGCTCTTCGAGCCCGGTGCCTGAGCACCCCGCCGGGCACCAAGAACCCTCGAACGGCGCACGAACCGGCGTGGACGGCGGCGGCCTACCTTCTGCGCGTTCCCCACTGCTCAGGGAGGCACGATGACTGCAGACCTCGTCGTCCGCGCACGTGAGTTCGCCCGGTCCCGGCTGCTCGGCAGGGAAGACTACTTCGACGGACTCCCGGCCGTCCCCACTCCGCTCTCGGCCGAGCTGCACCGGGCCGGGCTGGCCAATTGGTGGCTGCCCGTCAGCCACGGGGGTGCTGGGGCTCCGCTGACGACGGGCATCGACCTCGTCTCCGAACTCGCATACGGTGACGCAGGTTTCGCCTTTGCCTCATTCCTCCCGGTGCTCGGCACGACGATGCTGCACTGCTTCGGGGAACCCGCCCTGGCGGCCAAGCACCTGGGCATGATGGCCCGCGAGGGCGGGAGCTGCGCGATCCTGGTCAGTGAGGACGAGGCGGGCAGCGAACTGGCCCGGAACACCACGGTGTACCACCGCAAGGGTGAGGACGTGGTGATCAGCGGGGACAAGCAGTTCTCCACCAACACCGACGGCGCCGACTTCCTGCTGGTCGTCGCCCGCTCTGCCGAGGACCCGTCGCTGCACTCGGTGGTGTTGGTGAAACGGGACACCCCCGGGATCGAAATCGTCCGCCGGTGGGACATGCAGGGGATGCGGGGCTCCGGCACCTACCAGGTACGGCTGCGGGACTGCGTGATTCCCGCCGACAACGTCCTCGAGGGCAACGGACTGCGGATCCTGGAGGCCGGGCTCAACGCCAGCCGCACGCTGATCGCCGCCACCGCCATCGGGATCTCCCGGCGGATCCGCGACCTGGCGATGGAGTACGCCGTGCACAAACGGGTCAAGGGCGCACCGCTCGCCGAGAACGCGGTCTTCGCCGCCAAGCTGGGCCAGATCGAAATGCTGATCGACGTGATGCGTAACCAGTGCCTGGCTGCCGCCGCCCGGTTCGACTCCCTGCTGGCCGCCCCGGACCCGGCCGCAGCCCTCTACCGCACCGGGGCCACGCGGGAGGCACTCGCCGCCAAGATGTACTGCGGACAGGCCGGATGGACCGTAGCCACCATGGGTTCGGAGTTGTTCGGCGGGCTCGGCTACACCAACGGCCACCCCGTCACCAAGCTGGTCCGCGACCTGCGGTACGTGGGCCTGGTGGAGGGTGGCGACGACGTCATACGCGACCTGCTGTACAGCCGTTACGTGGCGCCGTCGGGGCGGCGGCGCTGAGCGGCCCGCGCCGCCGGGAGGCAGGTGGCCCCATGGAGATACTGATCATTCAGGGCAGTCTCGGGACCCCGTCCCGCACTGCCGCCCTTGCCGAGGAGGCCGCCCGTCGGCTGACCCTGGACGGGCACCGCGCCCGCATCTTCGACCTGCGGGCGCACGACCTGCCGTGGGCCGTCCCGCAGGGCGAGGGCGCCCCGTGGCAGCGCCGGACCCCGGCGCTGCGGAAACTGCAGGCGGCCGCCACCGCGGCGGACGCCTTCGTCTGGGCCAGCCCCGTCTACCACAACTCGTACTCCGGGGTACTGAAGTGCGCTCTGGACCATCTGACCGCACGCGAATTCCGCGGCAAGCCCGTCGCACTGTGCGGGGACGGTGGCCGGCGCGGCAGTGAGCAGCCGCTGGAGCACCTGCGGACGGTGGCGCGCAGCCTGCACGCCGTCGCCACCTCCACGGTGGTGACCACCCGGACCGACGACTTCGTCCTGGAGGGCGGCCGGTACGTCCTTGCCGACAAGGAGACCACCCACAGGGTCGGCGTGATGTGCCACCAGCTGGCCGACCTGGCCGGGCTGCTGGCCCGCGGCGGGGGCGCGCTCTGGTCAGCGCAGGGTGCGGAAGAACTCGCGTAGGTCGCCCACCAGCAGGTCCGGCACTTCCAGGGCAGGGAAGTGGCCGCCACGGCCGAACTCCGACCAGTGCACCACGTTGTCGGTCTGCTCGGCCAACGACCGGACAGGCAGTGCCAGGTCGGCGGGGAAGACCGCCACTCCGGTCGGCGTCTTGGAATGCGGCACCTCGGCATCCCAGCCGACGGACGAGTGGGCCGTCTCGTAGTAGAGGCGGGCCGAGGAGACCGCGGTGCCGGTCAGCCAGTAGAGCATCACATTGGTGAGCATCCGGTCCCGGTCCACAGCCTCCTCGGGCGCCCTGGCACAGTCGCTGAACTCCTTGAACTTCTCGACGATCCAGGCGAGTTGGCCAACCGGCGAGTCGGTCAGAGCGTAGCCGAGGGTGCGCGGGCGGGAGGACTGCAGGAGGCCGTACGCCATCGAATCCCGCATCAGCGCCGCCCGGCGGGCCGCCGAGGCGCGCATCCGCGCCCGCTCCTCCTCGCCGAGCCCGTCGGCCTCGTCCTCTTCCGGCATCCGGGTGGCGACTGCCGAGGGCAGCGCCGTCACATGGACTCCGACCACCGCGTCCGGGTCGGCCAGTCCCATCTCCCGGCAGATCCGGGCGCCCCAGTCACCACCGTGCACCCCGTACCGGGTGTGGCCCAGGTGCCTCATCAGGGCCGTGAAGGCACGGGCCATGCGCGGGACGTCCCAGCCCGCGCCGGCCGCCGGGCCGGAGAAGGCGAACCCGGGCAGGCTCGGGATCACCAGCTCGAAGGCGTCCCGCGCGTCCCCGCCGTACGCGGCCGGATCGGTGAGCGGCCCGATCACGTCCAGGAACTCGACGACCGAGCCGGGCCAGCCGTGCGCCAGCAGCAGCGGCAGTGCGTCGGCGGAAGGGGAAGGCACATGGAGAAAGTGCACCCGGGTGCCGTCGGCCATGGTGGTGAACTGCGGGTAGGAGTTGAGTTCCGCCTCGTGGATCCGCCAGTCGTAGCCCTGGCGCCAGTACCCGGCCAGCTCGCGCAGATAGCCGGGCGGCACGCCCTGCTCCCAGCCGGAGTCGTCCGGCTCCTCGGGCCAGCGGGTGGTGCCGAGGCGGCGCAGAAGGTCCTCCAGAGCGCTCTCGGGAATCTCGACACGGAACGGGGTGATGTCGGCGGGGGCGGTGTTCATATCCGGGCAACACCGCCGGCCCGCGTGAAGTCACGGAACCTGGGGTTCTCTTTCCGCTTTCGGTACGGTACGGAAGCGGTCGATCGCCTCCCGGTACCGTGCCCGCAACCCGTGGTCGGTGACGCCCAGCCCCTCGCGCGGGGCCAGCGCCAGCACGCCCACCTTGCCGTGGTGCAGGTTGCGGTGGACTTCGTACACCGCCTGCCCCGTCCCGGAGAGGGAATGGGTTCGGCTCAGCGTGGGGTGGATCAGCCCCCGGCGGATCAGCTCGTTGGCCTCCCATGCCTCCCTGTAGGTGGCGAAGTGCGAGCCGATCACCCGCTTGAGGTGCATCCACAGATAGCGGTTGTCGTACTGGTGCAGGAAGCCGCTGGTGGAGGCGCAGCTCACCACTGTGCCGCCGCGCCGGGCCACGTACACGCTGGCGCCGAAAGTCTCCCGGCCCGGATGCTCGAAGACGATGTCGGGGTCCCGGCCGCCGGTCAGCTCCCGGATCTGCGCGCCGAGACGCCGCCACTCCTTGGGGTCCTGGGTGTGCTCATCCCGCCAGAACCGGTAGCCCTCTGCGGCCCGGTCGACGACCAGATCCGCCCCGGCAGCCCGGCACAGCCGCTCCTTCCGGGCGCCGGACACCACGCACACCGGCGTCGCCCCGGACGCCAGCACCAGCTGGGTGGCGTACGAGCCCAGGCCGCCGCCTGCGCCCCAGACCAGTACCAGGTCGCCCAGCTTCATCCCCGCGCCGTTGCGGGACACCAGCTGTCGGTAGGCGGTGCTGTTCACCAGGCCGGGAGCGGCCGCCTCCTCCCAGGTGAGGTGGGCGGCCTTGGGCATCAGCTGGTTGGCCTTCACCAGCGCCAGCTCGGAGAGCCCGCCGAAGTTGGTCTCGAACCCCCAGATCCGCTGCTCCGGGTCGAGCAGGGTGTCGCCGTGCCCGTCGGGATGCTCCAGTTCGACGGAGAGGCAGTGGGCCACCACCTCGTCGCCCGGCCGCCAGGCATTGACCCCGGGGCCGGTGCGCAGCACCACGCCGGACAGGTCGGAGCCCAGCACGTGATACGGCAGGTCGTGGCGGCGGGCGAGCGGGGAGGTCCGGCCGTAGCGCTCCAGGAACGCGAAGGTCGGCACCGGCTCGAAGATCGAGGACCAGACGGTGTTGTAGTTGACCGAGGACGCCATCACCGCCACCAAGGCCTCACCGGGGCCCACCTCGGGAACCGGCACCTCATCCAGGTGCAGGCTGTGCCGCGGGTCCTTCTCCGCCCCGGCCAGCCCCTCGAACATCCCGGCCTCGTCCTTGTGCACGGTCACCGCCCGGTACGACTCCGGCACCGGCAGCGCCCCAAAGGTCCGCTCCGACCGGTCCCCGGCCAGGACGGCATCGACGATCTCCCGCATCACGACACCTCCTCGTCCTCACCCGTGGACGGGCGCCCGGCGATCTCCAGTACGGCCACCGTCCAGGCAAAGCCTGCGCCGGAGCTCACCAGCGCGCACAGTCCGCCCGGCCGCAACTGCCCCTCGACGGCCAGGTGGTGCAGCCCTGCGAAGGCGTCGCCGGCGCCCAGATGCCCCACTCCGCTGCCCCAGGACCAGGTGGAACGCTCCGGGGCGATGCCCAGGGGCTGGAAGAACTGGAATTCCATCCTGGGACGCCCCAGATGGGGCAGCACGAACCAGTCCACCGCCTCCTTGGTCACCCCGGCCTCGGCCAGCGCCCGGTCGAGCGCTGCCCGCTGGCCGCCGAGCAGCCGCTCCAGCAGCTCGCCCATGCCCAGCTCCCGGGTCAGCACCGCCCGGTGCTTCTCCACGCTGATAGGCGTCCGGGCCTCCAACGGAGCATCGGAGAAAGGGTCGTCGCCGCGGCCCATCGCCTCCAGCCCCGGATCGGAGACGGTGCACAGGGAAAGCAGCCGCGCGAAGCCGTCCCGGGCGGACAGCACGAGGGCGGTGCCGCCATCGCCGCAGACCGTGCCCGGGTCGGTGTTCCAGCGGTCGAAACCGGGCAGGCAGAACCGGTCCCCGGTGGTGATCAGGGCGCCGCGCCGCGCCGAGTCCGCCAGCAGGTGGGAGGCGGCCAGCTCCAGCGCCGCCATCCCGCCGTTGGACAACTGACGTACCTCCAGGGCGGGACAGGCGTTGCCGACGGCCTCGCGCTGTACGTAGGAGGCCGGCGCCCACAGGTCGTGGCCCTGGTGATAGGTGTCCGCGTGCAGCACCAGATCGATGTCGCCGGGCCGCGCGCCCGCGCGCCGCAGCGCCTGGCAGGCCGCACGCACCGCCAGCTCGGGGCCGGACTCCCCATCCGACACGCACACCGAACGCATCCGCATCCGGCGCGCCGCCCGCGGGTCGCACCGCCCCTCCACCACCGCCTCCTCCACGGACCTGCGGCGGGGCAGCGCCAGTCCGGTGCCGGACACGAACAAACGGTCAAGCCGCACAGCAACTCCTTCGGTCCGCGGTTCGTCGGCTGCTCGCCCGGAGCCTGGCCGCCACCTGTCCAGCTCCCTTCGAGAACGGGCGGAGACGCGAGGCTCGGACGATCCTCGGACGAATCTCGGACGAGCCTCGAAACCGGGTCCGTATCCCTTGCTGCGGGCTACGAAAGGGGGGCGGATGTCCGCCGGCACCGAGAACTCCGCACCGGGCGTCGCACTGCTGCTGCCGGGCCAGGGGGCCCAGCACCCACGGATGGCAGCCGGGCTCTACGGGCACGAGGCGGTGTTCACCGCCGCCATGGACGAGGCGTTCGCGCTCCTCGGTGACGACGGCCGGCGCATCCGCGCCGAGTGGCTGGCACACACGCCGTCGGACGCCTTCGACGACGTGACGGTCGCACAGCCGCTGCTCTACGCGGTCGACCATGCGCTGGGGCGGATGGTGCTCTCCTGGGGCGGGCGGCCGGTCGCCCTGCTCGGCCACAGCGTGGGCGAACTGGTCGCCGCCACGCTGGCCGGAGTGGTGGCTTTCGAGGACGGCATCCGGCTGATGCGGGATCGCGTCCGGCAGTTCGCCGGCACCCCCGCGGGCGGCATGCTCGCCGTTGCCGCCTCGCCCGAGGAGATCGACGGCCGGCTCGACGGCGATGTCCACCTGGCCGCGGTCAACGCCCGGCGGCAGCTGCTGCTGGCCGGCGAACGGGCCGCGCTGGACCGGGCGGCGGCCGCCCTGAGGGAGCAGGGCATCGCCTGCCGCGACGCCCGGGCCCGGCAGGCGTTCCACACCCCGATCGTCCGGGGCGCGGTGGAGGCGTCGATGGCGGACTGGCTGGCCACGCCGCTGCGTCGCCCCCGCCTGCCGGTCTACTCCGCCTACACCCGCGGCGTGCTCACTGACGAGGACGCCCTGGACCACCGCTTCTGGGCCCGGCAGCCCGCCGAGACCGTGTATTTCGCGCCCGCCCTGGACCAGCTGCTCGCCGACCACGACTGCCTGCTGGTCGAGACGGGCCCGGGCAACAGCCTCACCGCGCTGGCCCGTCGGCACCCCGCCGTGGCCCGCGGCCGCAGCGCCGTCGTCCCGCTGCTGCCAGAGGGCCCCGGCGAGGCGGCACGGGACCGGGTGGCGACCGCGGCGGCGAAGGAACGGGCCCTTGCCCTGCGACTCGAGGTCCCCTCCTGAGCCCGTCCGCCCGAGTCCTGTCCGTCCCGGCCCGCTCCGGAGGTCGAAATGCCCGCTCAGCCGCACCCTGCCGAGCCCGACGCGCCATTGGCGGTAGTCGGTCTGTCCTGCCGTTTCCCCGGTGCCGACTCGCCGGCCGCGTTCTGGCGGCTGCTGCTCGACGGCGCCGACACCGTGGGCCCGCCGCCGGCCTGGCGCGCCGAGGGCCGGAGCGAGGGCGGATACCTCGACGGCGTCGACCTGTTCGACGCCGAGCTGTTCGGCATCCCGCCCCAGGAGGCGGCGGCCATGGACCCCCAGCAGCGGCTGCTGCTGGAGCTCGCCTGGGAGGCTCTGGAGGACGCCCGTACCGCCCCCGACGCCCTCGCCGGCACCAGCACCGGCGTGTTCGTCGGGGCGGGCGGCGACGACTACGCCCACCTCACCCGCACCCGCGGCACGGCGGACATCGGCGTCTACACCATGACCGGCACCGGCCGTGCCTTCCTGGCCAACCGGATCTCCTACACACTGGGACTGCGGGGCCCCAGCATGGTGGTGGACACCGGCCAGTCCTCCTCGCTCACCGCCCTCCACCAGGCCGCCGCGGGCCTGCGCCGCGGGGAGTGCGTGCTGGCCCTGGTCGGCGGGGTGCAGCTCAATCTGTCGGCGGAGTCGGAGGCAGCGGTTCGACAGCTCGGCGCGCTCTCGCCGAGCGGGCGCTGCCGCACCTTCGACGCCGCCGCGGACGGCATCGTGCGCGGAGAGGGCGGCGGCATGGCCGTCCTCAAGCCGCTGGACACCGCGCTGGCCGACGGGGACCGCGTCTACTGTGTCCTGCGGGGCAGCGCGGTCAACAGCGACGGCCGCGGGGAGAGCCTCACCGCCCCCGACGCCGGGGCCCAGCGACGAGTGCTGGCCGAGGCCTGCCGCCGGGCCGGCGTAGCCCCCACCGAGGTCGCGTACGTCGAACTGCACGGCACCGGAACGCGGTTGGGCGACCCGATCGAGGCCTCTGCCCTGGACGCGGTGCACGGCCAGGGCCGTCCCGCCGGGCGGCCGCTGCTGGTCGGTTCGGTGAAGACCAACATCGGCCACCTGGAGGCGGCGGCCGGGATGGCCGCCTTCGTCAAGACCGCACTGAGTGTGCACCATGGGCTGATCCCGCCCAGCCTCCATCTGCGCACCCCCAACCCGGCCGTCGCCCCGGCCCGGCTGCGGGTCTGCCAGGACGTCACCCCGTGGCCGGTGCACCCCGAAGGGCGGCGGACGGCGGGTATCTCCTCCTTCGGCCTGGGCGGCACCAACTGCCATGTGGTCGTCGACCGCGTCCCCGGCACCGTCGACCCGGCGGCGGATGAACCGAGTTCGCCCCCGGTGGCCTGCTGGGTGCTCTCCGGGGCAAGCGAGGCGGCGCTGCGCGGACAGGCTGCCCGGCTGGCCGGGCTGCTGGAGGCCTCCGCGCCGCCCGGCCTGGCCGACGCGGCGTTCTCCCTGGCCACCACCCGCGCCGTGCTGCGTCACCGTGCTGCCGTGGTCGGCGACGGCCCCGAGGTGCTGCGGGACAGGCTGCGCGCCCTGGCCACGGGCGAGCCCCGCGAGGGCGTCCTGCAAGAGGCCGCGGGCCGGGGCGGCACTGCTTTCCTCTTCCCAGGCCAGGGCATGCAGCGGGCCGGAATGGGCCGCCGGCTCCACGAAACCTACCCGGTCTTCGCCCGCGCCTTCGACGAGGCCGCCGAAGCCATGGAAACCCCGCTGGGCACCCGGCTGCACGCCTTGATGTGGGAGCGCGAGGACTGGCTGGACGAACTCCGGTACGCGCAGCCGGCTCTGTTCGCCATGGAGACCGCCCTGTACCGGCTGCTGGAGTCCTGGGGGCTGGTCCCGGACATCGTCCTCGGGCACTCCCAGGGCGAGATCGCCGCCGCCCATGTCGCGGGCGTGCTCTCACTGGAGGACGCGGCCGCCTTCGTGGTGGAACGGGGCCGTCTGATCGCGAGCCTGCCCCCCGGCGGCGCGATGACGGCGCTCCGGGCCACAGAGGAGGAGGCCCGGGCCGTGCTGGCCGGCATCTGCGGGCAGGTGGCAATCGCTGCCGTCAACTCACCCCGCTCGGTGGTGATTTCGGGCGATCGGGAGGCGGTGGACGAGGTCTGTGCGCACTTCGCCCGGCTCGGCCGCCGCGGGCGGCGGCTGCGGATCTCCCGGGCCGGCCACTCGCCGTTGATGGAGCCGATCAGGGACGAGCTGCTGGCCTTCGCCGAGAGTCTCACCTGGAAGCCGCCCACCGGCCCCACGGTGGTCTCCACGCTCACCGGCCACCCGGCGACCGGGACGGACCTGGTCACCCCCGCGTACTGGGCAGAGCACCTCTGCCGCGCCGTCCGGTTCGGCGACGCGGTGCGCACCGCGCACGACCGGGGCGCCCGGTTCTTCGTGGAGGCGGGCCCCGGCCACGGACTGATCACCATGGTCGGCGAAACCGTCGACGGGGGCGACGAGACCCTGGTCGCACCACTGGCCGAACCCGACGAACGGGCAGGGGTGGCCTCCCTGGCCGGCCGCGCCCACCTGCGCGGGCTCCGTCTGGACGCGCACGCCGTCCACGGCGCCCACGCCCGCCGCACCGACCTGCCCACCTACGCCTTCCAGCGCCGCCGTCACTGGCTGGACGCCCCGACCGCCCCGGCCCGGACGCCCTCACCGGCGCCGCCTCCCGAGACGCCGGCCGCCCCGCCTCGCCGCCGCCGCGTCACCCCGGCCACCGTCTCCGCCCTGGTGGCGGACGGTCTGCGTGGGGTGCTGGGGGCGCCGCCGGACAGCCCGGTGGAGACCTCGCTGCCCTTCACCGACCTCGGGCTGGACTCCCGCATGGTGATGGCCCTGCGTACCCGCCTTGCAGAGCGCACCGGACTGCGGCTGCCGCCCACGCTCCTCTTCGACTTCCCCACGCCGGACCTGCTCAGCCGCGAACTCGCCGAACGCCTGCGGTCCCAGCGGCCGCTCGTGGATCTCACGGAAAGGCCCAGCTGACGACATGACTGCCGCCGACCTTCCCCGGGCGCTCCCGGACCCGCCCATCGCCATCGTCTCCATGGGATGCAGGTATCCGGGCGGTGTGAGCTCCCCCGACGACCTGTGGCGCCTGGTCGACAAGGGGACCGACGCCATCACCCCGTTCCCGGAGAACCGGGGCTGGGACCTGGACTCCGTGTACGACCCCGACCCGGATCAGAAGGGCACCTCCTGCACCCGGCACGGCGGATTCCTGCACGACGCCGACCTCTTCGACGCCAAGTTCTTCGGCATCTCCCCGCGCGAGGCGGCCGGCATGGATCCCCAGCAGCGAATCCTGCTGGAGGTGGCCTGGGAGACCTTCGAGCGGTCCGGCCTCGGCAAGGAGACGCTGCGTGACAGCGACACCGGCGTGTTCGTCGGGGCGATGCCGCAGGACTACGGCCCCCGGCTGCACGAGCGGGCGAACGGCGACGGCGGCTACGGCATCACCGGCAGCACCACCAGCGTGGCCTCCGGGCGGATCGCCTACTTCTTCGGCCTGCGCGGCCCCGCCGTCACCGTGGACACCGCCTGCTCCTCCTCCTTGGTCGGCGTCCACCTGGCGGTGCAGGCGCTGCGGCAGGGCGAGTGCTCCCTGGCGCTGGCCGGAGGGGTGGCGGTGATGGCCTCGCCGGGCCTGTTCATCGACTTCAGCCGGCAGCGCGGGCTCTCCCCGGACGGCCGCTGCAAAGCCTTCTCGGACGACGCCGACGGCACCGCATGGGCCGAGGGCGCCGGACTGCTCCTGCTCGAGCGGCTGGACGACGCGCTGGCCCACGGACACCAGGTGCACGCCGTGATCCGCGGCAGCGCCGTCAACCAGGACGGCGCCAGCAATGGCCTCACCGCGCCCAGCGGCCCCGCCCAGACCGCGGTGATCCGCGCTGCCCTGGCCCGGGCCGGCGTCGACCCGCTCGACGTGGACATGGTGGAGGCGCACGGCACCGGCACCGAACTCGGCGACCCCATCGAGGCGCGGGCACTGGCCGAGGTGTACGGCGCGGGCCGCGCGGCCGGACGGCCGCTGTACCTGGGCTCGCTGAAGTCCAACACCGGGCACGCCCAGGCCGCGGCCGGGGTCGGCGGCATCATCAAGACCGTGCGGGCCATGAGGGCCGAGCGGCTGCCCGCCTCCCTGCACATCACCCGGCCCACCCGGCACGTGGACTGGGCGGGCAGTGGGCTGGAGCCGCTGACCGAGGCCCGGCCCTGGCCGCGTACCGGACAGCCGCGGCTCGCCGCTGTCTCCGCCTTCGGTATCAGCGGCACCAACGCGCACGTCGTCCTGGAAGCCCCCGATCACCTCGACGTCCCCGCAGCGCCGGACGAGCTCGTCGGGGAAGCGGCGCCGGTGGCCTGGACGCTCTCCGCGCCCACCGCCGCCTCCCTGCCCCGGAAAGCCGCCGCCCTCGCAGCTTTCCTGCGCGAGCGGCCCGCCGTGCCGGTCCGGGACGTGGCGCACACCTTGGGGCTGCGCACCCGGTTCGCGCACCGTGCCGCCGTGGTCGCCACCGCACGCGAGGACCTGCTGGCCGGGCTCGACGCCCTTGCCGCGGGCGCCCCCGTGCCCTCGACGGCCGGACGGTACCTGGAACCCGTGGTGCTGCGGGCCCAGGCGCCCGGCGGGTCGGCGCGGCCGGTCTTCGTCTTCCCCGGCCAGGGCTCCCAGTGGCAGGGGATGGGCCTGCGGCTGATGGAGGAGAACGAGGCCTTCCGCCGGGCCATGAAGGAGTGCGAGCAGGCGCTTGCCCCCTACTGCGACTGGCGGCTCACGGACGCCCTGCGGGACGACTCCCCGGACCGGGTCGATGTGCTCCAGCCCGCGTTGTGGGCGGTGATGGTCTCGCTGGCTGCCGCCTGGCGCGAGGCCGGCGTCGAGCCCGGCGCCGTGGTGGGTCACTCGCAGGGCGAGATCGCCGCCGCACATGTGGCCGGGGCGATCGGTCTGGACGACGCCGCCAAAGTGGTCGCGCTGCGCAGCCGGGCGCTGCTGGACCTGGCCGGCACCGGCGGCATGGTCTCGGTGCCACTGTCCGCCGACCGCACCCGGCGGCTGCTGGATACGGTGGGCGGGAACGCCGCCGTCGCGGCGGTCAACGGCCCCGGCACCACCGTGGTCGCCGGGGACCTCAGCACGCTGAACCGGGTGCTGGCCGCCTGCGCGGCGGACGGCGTGGACGCCCGGCAGATCGATGTCGATTACGCCTCGCACACCGACGCCGTGGAACGCATCCGGGAGCGGCTGTTGCGCGATCTGGACGGCATCAGCCCCGTCCCCTCCACCGTGCCGCTGTACTCCACGCTCACCGGGGACCTGCTTGACACCGCCGACATGGACGCCGGGTACTGGTACGAGAACCTCCGGCACACCGTCCGGTTCGCCGACGCGGTCGGCTCGCTGACCGAGGACGGGCTGACGTCCTTCATCGAGATCAGCCCCCACCCGGTGCTGGTCCACGCTCTCCAGGAGGTGCTGGACGACCGCGGAGCGCGCGCCGCGGTGCTGGGCACCTTGCGCCGGGACGGCAAAGGAGCGGGCCAGTTCCTCTCCGCCCTCGCCACCGCATACGGCGCGGGCGTCCCGGTCGACTGGACCCGGGCGCGGCCCGGCGGTCGCCTCACCGAACTGCCCGGCCATGTCTTCGACCGCGACCGGCACTGGTTGGACACGCCTGCGCCCGGCAGAAGCACCGCGGCACGGCCCGGTCGCACACTGCTCGAAACCGTGGTCGACCTGCCCTCCGGGGCGGTGGTGGCCGCCGGCCGGGTCGGCCCGCGCGAACACCCGTGGACCGCGGACCACCAGGTCGACGGCGTCCCTCTGCTCCCCGGCGCAGCCTTCGTCCAGCTGGCCGCCGAGGCGGGCGCCCGTGCCGGCTGCCCCGTGATCGCCGAACTGACCCTCTCCCGCCCCCTGTCCACCGCCGCGGAGGCCGACCTGCGGGTGGAACTCGCCGTCCCGGCCCCCGACGGCCGCCGCACCCTGACGGTCAGCTCCCGCGCCGCGACGACCGCGCCCGCTGCCGTGCCGGCGCGGGGCGCCGCACACGAGGGCGGCTCGGTCCACGCCACTGCGGACCGTCCCGACGCCGCTCCCGGATGGACCGTCCATGCCACCGGCGTCCTCGCACCCGGCGGGGGCGCCTCCCCGGCCCCGAGCGGTACGTGGCCGCCCTCCGGTGCCCAGGAGACCGACCTGACGGGCGCCTACTCCTCGCTGGCCGCCCGGGGCTACGCCTACGGCCCCTCCTTCGCCGGCCTGCACCGGATGTGGACGCGTGGGAAGGAGATCCACGCCGAGGTCAGGCTGCCCTCCGAAGGCACCTGGCACAGACTGCACCCGGCCCTGCTCGACGCGGCCCTCCATGCCGCCGTCATCGCGCACGGCGAGGACCTGCTGGTTCCCTTCACCTGGCGTGGCGTCCGCCTCCACGGCGGGGGCGCCACTGCGCTGCGGATCCGGATGACCCGCGACGGCGACACCCTCGCACTGACCGCCACCGCCCCGGACGGAACCCTCGTGGCCGAGGTCGAGTCCCTGGTCCTGCGCCCGCTGCGCCAGGAGGACGCGGGGACGGGCGCCCTCCACGAGGTCGTCTGGGACCGCGTCGACCTCGAACCGGCAGTGGTCCCCGCCCGCTGGGCCTCCGTCGGCCCCGACCCGCTCGGAGCCCCGGTATCCGTCACAGGGCTCGCTGAACTGCCCGACGACACGCCTCCGTCGGTAGTCCTCGACCTCGGAGCCGCCCCCGGGACCGCCGCGGCCGTCGGCGACCTCACCGCCGATGTCCTCACCCTCCTCCAGCGCTGGCTCGCCGATCCGCGCCGCGAGACGGCCGTCCTTGCCGTGCTCACCCGCGCCGCAGTGGCCGTCACCGGCGGGGAGACAGTACCCGGACTCGTCCGCTCGGCGGTCCGCGGCCTGGTGCGGTCCGCGCAGGCCGAGAACCCGGGCCGGCTGTTGCTGGTGGACCTCGACGACGACCCGGCCTCGCTCGACGCCCTCCCCGCCGTGGTGGCCTGCGGCGAGCCAGAGGTGGCGGTGCGCCGCGGCAAGGCGTACACGCCTCGTCTCGCCCCCACCGACGGTCAGGACCGCCTGACCCCACAGACCCCGGGCGCCTGGCGGCTCGACGTCACCAAGAAGGGCACCCTGGACAACCTGGTGCTGCTGCCCCACCCGGAGGCCGAGGGCCCGCTGGGCACGGGCGAGGTACGGATCGCGGTACGCGCCGCCGGCCTCAACTTCCGTGACATCGCGGTGGGACTGGGCCTGGTCGCCACCGAGAAGACCATGGGCAGCGAAGGCGCGGGCATGGTCACCGAGACCGGCCCCGGCGTCAACGGGTTCACCGTCGGGGACCAGGTCTTCGGCGTCTTCGAGCGCTCCCTGGGCCCGGTCGCTGTCGCGGACGCCCGGATGATCCGCCACCTGCCCGATGGCTGGTCCCACGCCGAGGGCGCGAGCGTGCCGATCGTCTTCGTCACCGCCTACCAGTGCCTCACCGAGATCGCCCGGGTGAGCCCCGGCGAGTCGGTGCTGGTCCACACCGCCACCGGCGGTGTCGGGCTGGCCGCTGTCCAGCTCGCCCGCCACATGGGCGCGGACGTCTTCGCCACCGCCGCTCCCGCCAAGCACGACGTGCTCCGCGCCCGGGGCCTGGACGACGACCACATTGCCTCCTCCCGCTCCCTGGAGTTCGAGCAGCACTTCCGCGCCGCCACCGGCGGCCGGGGCGTGGACGTGGTGCTCAACTCCCTGGCGGGCGCGGCGATCGACGCCTCACTGCGGCTACTGGCTCCCGGCGGGCGGTTCGCCGAGATGGGCAAGACCGATATCCGCGACGCTGCCGAGGTGGCCGCCCGTCATCCCGGCGTGCACTACGCGGCGTACAACATCCTGGGCATCGAGCCGGAGCGGATCGGCAAGGTGCTGGACGAGCTGATCGCCCTGTTCCGCGACGGCGCACTGCACCACCTACCGCTGGCAGCCCGCGACGTCCGCGAGGGCCACCGCGCGCTGCGGATGCTCAGCCGGGCCCAGCACCGGGGCAAGCTGGTACTCACCATGCCCCGCGCTTTCGACCCCGAGGGCACGGTCCTGATCACCGGAGGCACCGGGGCCCTGGGCGCGCGGGTGGCCCGCCACCTGGTCACCCGGCACGGCGCCCGCCGACTGGTGCTCGCCGGCCGGCGCGGACCGGGCGCGCGCGGCGCCTCCCAGCTGGTCGCCGAACTCACCGCGGCCGGCGCCGAGGTGATTGTGGCGGCCTGCGACGTGGGCGACCGCGAGGCGCTGGCCGCGTTGGTCGAGCAGTACCCGCCGAACAGCGTGGTGCACGCCGCCGGATTGCTCGACGACCGGCTGCTGACCGGCCTCACCCCGAAGGACCTGACCGAGGTACTGCGCCCCAAGGCCGAGGCAGCCTGGCACCTGCACGAACTGACCGAGCACCTGGACCTGTCCGCGTTCGTGCTCTTCTCCTCGGCGGCCGGGGTGCTGGGCGAGCCGGGACAGAGTAATTACGCGGCCGCCAACAGCTTTCTGGACGCCCTGGCCCAGTACCGGCGGGGCCGTGGACTATCCGCCGTCTCCCTGGCCTGGGGGCTGTGGGAGGAGCCCAGCGGCATGACCGGGCACCTCTCGGAGACCGACCGGGCCCGGCTGGCCCGGTCCGGGATCGCCCCGCTGGACACCGAGCGGGCGCTGGAGCTCTTCGACCGCGCCCTGGAGCAGCCAGGCGCCGTCCTGGTGCCGGTCCGGCTCCACCCCGACGGTGCCCGGGCCTCGGGGCGCGTCTCGCCGCTGCTGGCCGGCCTGCTGCCGAAGCGGGAGGACGACGGAGACGGGCCGCCCGAGCCCGTCGAGGAATCCGCCGCCCAGGCCCGGACGGTCATGGAACCGCCCGCCCGGGACCGTCACGCCGAACTGATGGATCTGGTGTGCGCCCACGCTGCCGAGGTCCTCGGCTATGCCGCCCACGAAGTCATCGGCCCGCGCGAGAACTTCAAGGACCTGGGCTTCGACTCCCTACTCGGCGTCGACCTCCGCAACCGCCTCAACGCGGCCATCGGCCTGCGACTGCCCGCCGAATCGGTGAGTCGCTATCCCACCCCCGAGGACCTGGTCGACTTCATCGGCGAGCAGCTGCCCTGACCCACCCGAACCGCCCCACGGCGGCAGCGAAAGGAATCCCCATGGCTGTGCAGGACGGCAGTACCGCGGTCATCACCGGAGCGACCAGCGGCATCGGTTGGGCGGTGGCCCGCGAACTGGGCTCCCGCGGCATCAAGGTCTTCCTGTGCGCCCGCGACGGCGAACAGGTGGCCGAGCGGGTGCGGGAGCTGCGCAAGGACGGCGTCGACGCCGACGGCGTGGCCTGCGACGTCACCTCCGCCCCGGACATCGCCCGCTTCGTCGACGAAGCGGGCGAGTTCGGCGAGATCGACATCCTGGTCAATAATGCCGGCCGCAACGGCGGCGGTGTCACCGCCGAGATCGACGACGCCCTCTGGGACGAGGTCATCGCCACCAACCTGACCAGCGTCTTCCGCGTCACCCGGGCCGTGCTGGCGGCCGGTCTCAAGGACCGTTCCTGGGGCCGCATCATCAACATCGCCTCCACGGCGGGCAAGCAGGGCGTGGTCTACGGCGCCCCCTACTCCGCCTCCAAGCACGGGGTCGTCGGCTTCACCAAGGCGCTCGGCCTGGAACTCGCCCCGACCGGCATCACCGTCAACGCGGTCTGCCCCGGCTACGTCGAGACACCCATGGCCGAGCGGGTCCGGGCCGGCTACGCCGCGCACTGGGACATCACCGAGGCGGACGTGCTGGCCCGGTTCTCCGGGAAGATCCCGCTCGGCCGCTACGCCACACCCCAGGAGGTGGCCGGAATGGTCGGCTACCTGACGACTCGCCCGGCCGACGCCGTCACCGCGCAGGCCATCAACGTCTGCGGCGGTCTCGGCAATTTCTGACTCCGCCCAGCAGGACACGGAGGAAACCATGACGCCCACGCCCACCCGCGTCACCCATCGGACAAGGATCGCGGCGCCCGCCGACCGGGTGTACCGGATCATCGCCGACGTCACCCGATGGCCCGTCCACTTCCCGCCGACCGTACGCGCCGAGCGGTTGGAGCAGGCGGGCAGCGAGGAGACCATCCAGCTCTGGGCCACCGCCGAGGGCCGACTGCGCACCTGGCGGTCCTGGCGGCGCCTCGACGCGGCGCGGCGGCGTGTCGCGTTCGAGCAGACAGTGCCCCGCCACCCGGTGGCCGCCATGGGCGGCGTCTGGCGGATCGAGGACGACGGCCGGGGTGGCTGCGTCGCCCTCCTCGACCACCATTACCGGGCGGTCGACGACGCCCCTGCCGGCCTGAAGCGGATCGCTCGGGCCGTGGACGCCAACAGCACGGCGGAACTCGCCTCGCTCAAGCGGGCCGCCGAACGGCCGAACGGCGACGCCCTGCTGTTCTCCTTCATGGACACCGAGACGATCGACGGACCCTTGGCGGAGGTCTACGGCTTCCTGAACGACCTCGACGCCTGGGCCGAGCGGATCCCGCACGTCCACCGGATCGAACTCCGGGAGGAGGAACCCGGGTTCCAGTACATGGAGATGGACACCAAGTCCCCCGACGGCTCGGTGCACACCACTACCTCCTGGCGGGTGTGCGACCGGCCGCGGCGGATCGTCTACAAGCAGTTGACCCGCCCGGCCGTCCTGGCCGGCCATACCGGCGAGTGGCGCCTGGAGACCCTCGAGGACGGACGGGTCCGGGTCACCTCGGTCCACACCGTGCTCGTCGACCCCGACGCGGCCGCCCGTCTCCCCTCGCCCCCTGCGGACACCGACACCCTCAAGGCCGCTGTCCGCGCGGCCCTGGGCGCCAACAGCCGGGCCACTCTGGCCCATGCCAAGGCCTTCGTCGAGGGCCGCTGAGTGCCCATCCACATGTCCACGGCAACCACGGAAAGCGACGGTGCACGATCATGGCGGAACTGACCATCGACCAGCTCAAGGACTTCCTCCACAAGGCGATCGGAGAGGACGAGAGCGTCGACCTCGACGGCGACGTCCTGGACACCTCCTTCACCGACCTCGGCTTCGACTCCCTGGCCGTCATCGACACCACCAGCAAGGTGGAGCGGCACTTCTCCATCAAGCTCCCCGAGAACGAGGCCGGGGAGGCCCAGACCCCGCGCGCCCTCCTCGACCTGGTGAACCGGGAGCTCGAGGCCTCGGCGGCCCGGCCGTGACACCGCACACCGCGCCGGACGTCGCCGTCGTCGGGCTGGGTGCGGTCGGCGAACCGCTGCTGCGCATGCTGTACAGGGCCGGGCACCGGGTAGTCGGCGCGGACCGCCACCCTCAGGTCCTGGCCCGGGTCGAGCGGAGCCTCAAGGAGGCCGAGGTGCCACCGCCCGGTCCGGACGGCACGCCCGGCGTCCTACTGGTGAACGACCTCGCCCGTCTCGGCGCCGTGGAGACGGTGGTCGAGGCGGTCACCGAGGACTGGGACACCAAGACGGAGGTGCTGCGGTCCATCGGCCGGCACACCTTGCCGCGGGCGGTGGTGCTCACCACCACTGCCCGGCTCCCGGTGACCGGACTGGCGCTGGCCTCTGGCCGCCCGCGACACACTCTCGGGCTGCGTCTGTTCACCCCGCCGCAGCCCGGCGGCCCGGCCGCCCTGGTGGAGACCGGCATGGCGCTCGGGGAGGCCGTGGCCTCCGCCGACCGCTTGGTCGCCTGCTTGGGCCTGCGGAAGGTGACAGTCGCCGCAGGACCTGCGGGTGACGCCGCCGACCTGGTGTACGGCCTGCTCAACCAGGCCGCCGCCCTGTACACGGAGGGCTACGCCTCTCGTGACGACATCGACGCGGCGATGCGGTTGGGCTGCGGCCTGCCCATGGGGCCGCTCGCGCTGCTCGACGCCGTCGGCCTGGACACGGTGCACACAGCCCTGGAGCGGGCGGCCGCGCGGACCGGCGACCCGTTCTTCCGGCCGGCCGACGTGCTGCGCCGCCTGTGCGCCGAGGGCAGCACCGGCCGCGCGGCCGGGCAGGGCTTCTACACCTACGACAGGCTCGGCGACCCCAAGGCCGACGGGCCCGCAGCCCCCTCGGCGGGGCAAGCACGGGAGACCCGGCGGGTCGGCGTCGTCGGCTCGGGGACCATGGCGCGTGGCATCGCCCAGGTGGTGGCACGCGCCGGAGTGCCCACCGTGCTGGTGGCCCGGAGCGAGCAACGGGCCGCTGAGGCCGTCCGGGCGGTGGACGACTCGATGGTCCGCGCGGTGCGCCGCGGGCGGCTGAAACCCGCCGACCGGGCCCGTGCGGCCGAACTCCTGGAGGGGGCCGGCGACCTCGAGGCCCTGGCCGGATGCGACCTGGTGATCGAGGCCGTGGCGGAGGACATGGAAGTGAAACGGAAGGTGTTCGCCTCGCTGGGCCGGATCTGCGCGGCCGACGTGGTGCTGGCCACCACCACATCCAGCCTCCCCGTCGCCGGGTGCGCGGCGCCCGCCGGCCGTCCGGAGCGCGTCGTCGGGCTGCACTTCTTCAACCCGGCCCCGGCGATGCGGCTGGTCGAGCTGGTGCGTACTCCGGGCACCGCTGCCGACACGGTGGCCACCGCCCGGGCGTTCTGCGAGCGGGTGGGCCGGACCGCCGTCGGCTGCGCGGACCGGGCCGGCTTCGTCGTCAACCGCCTGCTCTTCCCCTATCTGGGGGCAGCGGTCCGGCTGCTCGCCCGCGACGACGCGGACATCGAGGAGACGGACGCGGCAGTGGAGCAGGGCTTCGGGTTCCCGATGGGGCCGTTCGCGCTGCTGGACACCGTGGGCCTGGACGTGTCCCTGGCCATCTACCGGCGGCTGCATGCCGCCTTCCCGGAACCCGCCACGGCCCCGCCGCCACTGTTGGAGAGCGCCGTGACCGGCGGGCTGTTCGGGAACAAGAACGGACAGGGCTTCCGCACCCACACCGGCACGCGCGTGCCCTGATCACCGGCGTGGTCGGAGCGGCCGGCCAGGGAGCCGCCCGACCTGGCTCAGGAGGACACGGAGACGGCCCGCCGCGGTCCCGGACAGCCGCGGCGGGTGTCACGTCCGTCAGAAGGGCTCCGCCCCCTGCGCGGCGGCACGGTACCGATCCGCCATCACCAGGCACTGGTCGCGCAGCCGCGGCGGGTCTAGCACCTCGAACGGGACGCCGAAGGTGCCCAGCCACATCGCCAGGGTCTCCACCGAGTCCCCGCCGCAGCACAGCACACAGGTGTCCGGGCCCTCCGCCTCCACGACCTGCCCGTACTTGGCCACCCGGTTCACGATCGCCGAAGCCGGGGTGTGAAACCGCACACTGGCCCGGACCTGGGACAGTGCGGCGGTAACGCCGCGGGAGACCAGTTCTGTTGCACCGCCCGACGGCAGTTCGCGCGGGTGGAACCTCGGCCCGGCCGGCGTCCTCGGCATCAGCCGGTCGACGCGGTAGGTCCGCCAGTCGTCGCGCAGCACGTCCCAGCCCAGCAGGTACCAGCGCTGCCCCATGTTCACCAGCCGGTGCGGCTCGGTCTCCCGGCGCTGGCGCTCTCCGTCGTGCGTGCGGTAGTCGAAACGCAGGCGCTCCCGGCGGTGGCAGCTCTCCGCCAGTTCCTCCAACAGCCTGGAGGGGACTGTGGGCTCTTGGCGAGCACCGTTCTCGGTGGCGTAGCGCAGCGCGTCGACCCGACCGCGCAGCCGGGGCGGCAGGATCTCGCGCAGCTTGGTGAACGCCCCGGCGGCGGCGTCCTCGAGCCCGGCCGCCCGGGTGGTGGCGCCGACCTGGAGGCCCAGCGCCACCGCCACGGCCTCGTCGTCGTCCAGCAGCAGCGGGGGCAGCGTCCGCCCGGTGCCGAGCCGGTAGCCGCCCTGCACGCCGCGGACGGTGGTGACCGGGTACCCGAGTTCCCGGAGCCGGTCCATGTCACGGCGGACGGTGCGCGCTGTGATGCCGAGCTCGCGGGCGAGTTCGGTACCGGTCCAGTCCTGACGCGCCTGCATCAGCGAGAGCAGGCGGAGCAGCCGTGCGGACGTTTCCAGCATGGAACACACCCTAGACGGGGAATCGGACGGCCTCTGTCCTGTTTTCCCGGGCCGCCGCCCCTCACGCCGTCGGGCCGGGCGCCGCCGCCGGAACGGTCGCCGGAACGGCGGTGGCGGTGTCCCGCCGGGCCGTGCCCGCGATCAGCCGCATCGAGGGGCGTTCCACCAGCCTGTGGAGGGTGGCGGCCAGCGCCAGTCCGATCACCAGCGCCGCCACGAGCAAGGCGACCGCGGTCGGGGTCCCCCAGGTCCTCTCGGCGCCCAGGGCCCGGTGACTGAAGGTCAGCACCAGCCGGTGGAGCAGGTAGAAGGCGAAGGAGACCTCACCCAGCCACACCATCGCGGCCCCACGGAACGGGGAGCGCCGCCCCTGGAGGTCCGCCACTGCGGCCGCCGGCACGATCAGCGCCAGCGGCACCACGGTGGCCGCCACCACCCCGTACAACTGGGGCACCCGCAGTGCCAGCAGATACCCGGCGACGGCCAGCAGCCCTGCCGGGGCCAGACCGACGGAGGACGTCCACCGCCCGGTCAGCACGATCCGGGCCATCAGAATGCCCAGGACGAACTCCAGGCAGCGCATCGGGGGCAGCGCGTACACCAGCCAGAAACTGTAGATGTCCAGACCGGCCGGACCGGGCAGCAGCTCGGCCAGCAGCGGCACGCACACCACGGCTGTCACCACCCCGCCCGCCCACGCCCACAGCCGCGACGGCCGGATCCGGGCGGTCAGCGGCAGCAACAGCGGGAAGGCCAGGTAGAAGAAGAGCTCGCAGGAGAGCGACCAGCTCACGTCGTTCATGCTGAACAGCACCTCGAAGCTGGGCACCCAGGCCTGCAGCAGCAGGAGGTTGACCAGAGCGGTACCGAGGTCCAGTGCCCGGTCGCCGAACAGGACCAGGACCAGCACCACGGCCCAGGTCACCAGATGGTTGGGGAAGATTTTGGCCATCCGCCGCCGCCAGAACCGGCGGGCGGTGTCGCCGGGCCGAGCGGTCCAGGTCAGGACGAAACCACTGAGCACGAAGAAGAAGCTGACGCCGACCGTGCCGGCCTTGCCGACGGCCGCGGAGAACCCCTCCGAGACCCCTTGGTCCGCGAAAACCCGCGCGTCGGCGGCGTGATAGAGGAAGACCAGGAGGGCGGCGAGGAACCGCATCCCGGTCAGCGAGGGCAGCCGTCGGCCGACCGCGGTGATGTCCGGATTCATGCGCGGAGCATGAGGGGCACGTTTCGAGGATCCGTCCAGACCCGGCGGTGGGACGCGGAAAACATGACGGGGTATCGAAAGATACCCGCGGCCGGTCTTTCGTCTCCCGCCCTACGCGCTGCCCCGGACCGGCTGCTTGTATGCGACGCGGCCCAGGACCCGGATGAGGAAGGCCGCATGATGCTGACTTTCAAACTGCTCGGTCCGCTGGAAATCCTGAACGGCGCCCACCACTGCACCCCGACCGCGCCGAGGACACTGAGAACTCTGGCGCTGCTGGTCGTCCGGATACATTACGTCGTCCCGCTGTCCACCATCGTCGAGGAACTCTGGGGCGACCAGCCGCCCCGCACGGCCAGCACCACGGCGCAGACGTACATCTACCAGCTGCGCCGGATCGTCGACGAACAGGGGCTGCCGGTAAGCGGGAAGGAGCTCTTGCGTACCCGGGCCCCGGGCTACGTCCTGCACTGCCCGGAGGAACGGACGGATCTGCTCCACTTCCGTCGGCTCACCACCCGCGCACAGCAGTTGCTGGCAGAACGCCAGGCCGAGGAGGCCTCGGTCCTGCTGCGGCAGGCGCTGGACCTGTGGCGGGGCGCGCCGCTGGCCAACGTCAGCGTCGGCCCCGTACTGGAGGGGTACCTGGCCTCGCTGGAGGAGCAGCGGATGTGGGCCCTCAACCTCCGCATCGAGGCGGACCTCCAGCTGGGCCGTGTGCACCAGCTGATAGAGGAACTGAGGGTGTTGGTCGTCGAGTTCCCGTACAACGAGTGGTACCACAGCCTGCTGATCTTCAGTCTGGCCCGGGTCGGCCGGCGGCGGGACGCGCTCCAGGCCTATGAGCGCACCCGCTGCGTGCTCTCCGAGGAGCTCGGCCTCAGCCCCTCCGCCGAACTGCGGCGCGTCCTGCAGGATGCTGTCCTGCGCGATGAGGACGCCCGCCCGCCCCGTCCTATGCCGTCCTCGATCGAGCCACTAAGTGTCTGAGTGAGCCTGGTGCCCCGGGAGCCCCCGGGCGCGAGGCGACGAAAGGGTGTCGGGTCACCATGACGACGGAAGCAATGCCGGCGATCGACGCGCAACTCCAGGCGTCCGTCCAGCAGTTCTACGCAACACACATGCAGCTGCTCGACGACGGCCGGATCGAGGAGTGGGCGTCCTGCTTCACGCCCGAGGGCACGTTCACGGTCGGCGGCGTTCCGGCGACGGCGCGCGGGCGGGACGAGATCGTCGCGGGCGCGACGCGCACCGTCGAACAGCTGACCGCTCAGGGCATCACCCGGCGCCACTGGCTGGGCATGTCCGCGATCCGGCCACAGGCCGACGAGGTGCGGGTGCGCAGCTACGCGCTGGTCTTCCAGGTCACCGCAGGTGGTGCTGCGCTTCGCTCCAGCACCACCTGCGAGGACGTCCTGGTGCCGGACGGCGCCTCCTGGATGATCAAGGAGCGGGTCGTGCGACAGGACACGCCCGCCTGACGATGCGGGCCGCAACAGGCGACGGGGCCCGGCGAGTGCACCACCAGTACTCGCCGGGCCGCGTCGCATCGTGGCGTCCGGTGTCGCCGCGCCGGCCGGCAATAGGCGGAAGCCGCAGATTCTGAATGCCCGAGAGCGGAAGAAGTGTGACCTGGTTCGGCCGGATCGCGCTTGGCAGAATCGTCCCGGGCCGATGCGGAGGAATCGTTCTGCCGAGCATCTTTGCAGCAGCAAGCAGCGCGATGTGAGGAAAAAGATGGAAGATCACCTGAAAGGGATATCGGTTTTCCTGTTGAGCGATTTCACTCTTCTCCTTGACGGCCTGTGCAAGATCATCGCCCTGGAGACGGACATGAGAGTCGTCGGCTCGACGGGGTGCGGCGAGGAGATGGAGGCGGCGCTGGTCGCGGTGAGACCCGATGTGGCCGTCGTCCACCACCTGGGGGGCGACGGCGATGTGACCGGGGCCGTGGAACGGATCCGGGAGGCGGCGCCGGCCACCCGGATCGTGGTGCTCGGCGCGGACGTGCCGATGGTGCGGGTGCTGGGCATGGTGCGGACGGGAATCTCCGCCTACCTGCTTCAGGGGACTTCCCGGCAGGAACTGGCCTCTGCCATCCGCTCGGTGACGGCGGACGGGAACAGAGTGACCGTCTCTCTGCCGCGCGAGGCGCTGCAGCGGTTCGATCAGCGGGAGCCGGCCCGGCTCACCGGCAGGGAGACCCAGATCCTGGTGATGGTGGCGATGGCGATGACCAACGGGCAGATCGCCTCCAGCCTGGCGCTGAGCGAGGCGAGCGTGAAGCGCCACCTGCGGAACATCTTCCGGCGGCTCGGCGCGGTGTCCCGTATCGACGCGGTGAACAAGGCGCGCCGGGCCGACATCCTCTTCCCCGCCGAGGCCCTGGAACCGGTCCGTCTGCGCGCCATGACCTGACCTCGCCGGGGTCGGTCAGGCGTGGCAATCCGGGAGGCCGCCGTGATAGGCGGCCATCTCCCCGAAGGGCCCCACGATGTCCAGCTCCGCCCCGGCCGGGGCGCCGTCCAGCTCCGCGTACGCCCGATGCAGGTTGGCCACCAGCCGCTCGGAGTCCAAGAGCCTCGCGAACTCCCCGAGTTCGGCGTCACGTGCCGCCTCCAGCGGGGTCCGGCCCGCCTTGTGCCCCTGACACGCGGTCTCCTGGAGCCACCGCAGGTAGGCCTCGGTGGCATCCAGGATCTCCGGCCCGCCCGTCGGCCCGTGCCCCGGCACCACTGTGGTGGCGCCGTAGGCGCGCAGGGTCTCCAGGGCTGCGAGGGAGCCGTCGAGCGAACCCATCAGACAGAACGGGGTGACACCCGACCAGGCGACGTCCCCGGTGAAGAGCACGCCCCGCTCCGGGACCCAGGCCACCACGTCGTGCGAGGTGTGCGCCGGGCCCACGTCCCGCAGCTCCACCGTCAGCTCGCCCAGGTGCAGGGTCAGCGACTCGCGGAAGGTCAAAGTGGGCGCCACCAGCTCGATCTCGCCCCAGCCGACGCCGGGCCAGATTCGCTGAAGGTCCAGGCCGGCCCGGAGGATCTGCTCGCGGACGTCCTGCTGAGCCACCACGGTGGCCGCCGGGACGAAGAGACAGTTGCCGAAGTGGTGGTCGCCGTGGAAGTGGGTGTTCACCACCAGGTCCGGGCCGCCGGGCAGGACCCGCTCGACCGCCCGTCGCAGCCGTTCGGCACGGGTCCGGGTGGCGGCGGTGTCGATCAGCACGCCGCGGCCGCCGCCGGTCACCAGACCGGCGTTGTTCAGGCACCAGCCGCCGTCGGGCTGGACGAAGGCGTGGACGTCCTCGGCGAGCGCGGTCAGTGCGGCCGCCTCCGGTGCGCGTGAGGAGATGGTCATGGCTTCCTTCTTCCGGTCAGAGGGCGGCACGACGGCCCGGGACCGGGGCAGACCGGCGTCCGTCCCGGCCCCGGGGGAGGGCGGTGGACTCAGGGCCGGGTCAGCACCATCGCGGAGGCGAACCCGCCGTGGCCGTGGGCCAGGACCAGCGCGGTGTCCACCCGCAGGGCACGCGGCCTGCCGGTCACCAGATCCACCCGCGAGTCCAGCGCCTCGGGGCGGGCATGCGCCGCGGCCGGGACCAGACCGTCCCGGATCGACAGCAGCGCGGCAACCACGTCGAGCGCCGCCCCGCCGGACAGCAGCCGTCCGGTCATGGTCTTGGGCACGCTCACCGGCACGCCCCGCTCGCCGAAGAGCACGGCCAGCGCCTCCGCCTCGGCACGGTCCGCCGCCGGGACGCCCGCCCCGTCCGCGAACACCACGTCCACGTCCCCGGGCTCCAGCCCGGCGTCGGCCAGCGCGGTCGAGGCCGCCCGGCGCAGCCCGCTGCCGCCGGAATCAGCCGGCTCCGGGTCGAAGGCAGCGCCATAGCCGGCCAGCACGCCGTAGATCCGGGGTGCGCCCCGCTCCCGGGCGCCCGCCAGCGACTCCAGCATCAGCACCGCCCCGCCCTCACCCGGTACCCAGCCGGTCGCCTCCGCGTCGAACGGCCGGTACGCCACCTCGGGGTCCGCCGCGCGGGAGTTCCCGGCCGCGGTGGACTGGATGGCCATCCCGTAAGGGCACTGCAGTGAGTCCAGGCCGCCCGCAGTCATCACGGCGGTGCCCTTGCAGATCCGGCGGCGGGCGTAGGCCAGCGAGTCCAGCCCACTCGCCTGCTCGGAGACAGTGACCCCGCCGGGACCCCGCATCCCGTGCCGGATGGAGATCTGGCCGGTGTTCACCGCGTAGTACCAGGCGAAGGACATGTAGGCGCTGACCGACTCCCAGCCGTCGCGCCACAGCGCCTGTAGCTCTCTCTGCCCGAACTCCAGGCCGCCGGTCGTGCTGGAGACCGCCACACCCATCGCGTACTCGTCCAGTGCGGCCGGGTCCAGGCCCGCGTCGCCGAGCGCTTCGTCGGAGGCGAGCAGTGCCAGCCGGGTCATCCGGTCGGTCTGCGGCACCAGCCGGCGGGCGACGTCCTTCTCCGCGTCGCACTCCGGTATCTCCCCTGCGAGGCGCACCGGATATCCGTCGGCGGCGAAGGTGCTGACCGGACGGATCCCGGAGACACCGTCCAGGGTGGCCCGCCAGTACTGCTCGGCACCCACCCCGTTGGGGGCGGCCACGCCCAGACCGGTCACCGCCACCTCGCCCACCCCTGTCGTGGCCGCCGCGGTCCTCGCGCGCACCGTGTCGAGCGTCATGCCGCGGCCTTCCCGGGGTTGGTGAGGATCATGGCGCTCTGGAAGCCGCCGAAGCCGCTGCCGACGGTCAGGACGGTGTCCAGCCGGCCCTCACGGGCCGTCAGCGGCACGTAGTCCAGGTCGCACTCGGGGTCCGGCTCGTGCAGGTTGGCGGTGGGCAGGATCGTCCCCTCCTCCATGGCCAGGGCGCAGGCAGCGATCTCGATGGAGCCGATCGCGCCCAGAGAGTGGCCCACCATCGCCTTGATGCCGCTCATCGGCGTGCGATAGGCGTGGTCGCCCAGACTGCGTTTGACCGCGGCCGTCTCGTGGCGGTCGTTCTGCTTGGTGCCTGAACCATGCGCGTTGACATAGTCGACGTCCCCGGGGCTGACCCGCGCCTCCTCCATCGCGCGGTCGATGGCCTCCGCCATCTCCCGGCCGTCCGGTTTCAGACCCGTCATATGAAAGGCGTTGCAGCGGTTGGCGTATCCGGCCACCTCGGCGTACACGTGCGCCCCGCGCCGCCGGGCGTGCTCGTACTCCTCCACCACCAGCACCGCTGCGCCCTCGCCGAGGATCAAGCCGCTCCGGGTGCGGTCGAAGGGGCGGCAGGCGGAGGCCGGGTCGTCATTCTGGGTGGAGGTTGCCTTGATGACGTCGAAGCAGGTGAGGGTGATGGGGGAGAGCGGGGCGTCGGTGGCCCCGGTGATCATGACATCGGCGTCGCCGTCCCGGACCAGTTCGGCAGCGTATCCGACGGAGTCGATGCCGGAGGTGCAGCCGGTGGAGACGATCGTCGCCGGACCCAGTGCGCCGGTGGTCCGGGCGACCTCGGCGGCGATCGAGCTGGGCAGGAAGTAGTCGTAGAGGTGCGGCACCGCGAAGGACGGGTCCACCACCCAGTCCCTGCCGGAGTCACTGAGCACTGCGTACTCGCGCTCCATGGTGGTGGTACCGCCCACCGCACTGCCGATCGCGACGCCGGTCCGCTCCGCGAGACGGCCGTCCAGCACGACCCCGCTGTCCTCGACGGCCTCCCGGGCGGCAACCATGGCCAGCTGGGAGACCCGGTCGGTGCGCCGTGCCTCCTTCAGCGTCAGACCGTGGGCCAGTGGGTCGAAGTCGCACTCGGCGGCCACCCGGCAGCGGTGGGCGCGCGCGTCGAACTGGGTGATGGTCCGGGTGGCCGTGGTCCCGCTGCTTACCAGATCCCAGAACGGCTTCCTGCCGATCCCGCCCGGAGCCACGACTCCGATGCCGGTGATGACGGCCCTGCGCGTCACAATTCCTCCTTCACCACGGCCGCCAGCAGCTGGAGCTGCTCGGGCCGGCTCGTGCACGGGATGAGGACCAACTCGTCGCAACCGGCCCTCCGGTAGCCCTCCACGGCTTCGCGCACCGCCTGCTCCGTCGTCAGGGTGGCGTCGACGAACCGGCCGGCGTGCGGGCCGGCGAACGCGTAGTAGCTGCCGACGTGGTCGCGGGCGGCCTCCCGGGCGTCGTCGCCCAGCGCGAAGTAGGTCTGGGCGATCAGGCGCGGCCGCCCCTCCCGGCCGTGCTCGGCCCACACCTCCAGGGCCCGGCGGGCCCGCTGCGCGAAGGCCGGCGGCGGGCCGACGACGACGGTGCCGTCCCCGTACCGGGCCATCCGGGTCAGGGCGGCCTCGCTGCGGCCGCCGATCAGGATCTCGGGAGTGGGGCCGTCGGACTCCGGCGCCACCTTGCCCGCCTCCCACAGCCGCCGCAGCGTGGCCAGGGTCTCGTCGAGCCGACGGCCCCGGTCGTGGAAACCGGTGCCGGTCAGCTCGTAGTCGTCCCTGCGGACGCCCGCCGCCACGCCCAGCGAGAGGCGGCCATGGGAGAGCCGGTGCACCGAGGCGGCCTGCTTGGCGAGTACCCCGACGTCCGCGCGGGCCGCCGCGATCAGCACCTGGGTGGCCAGCCTGATCCGTTCGGTGACTGCGGCCGCCGCGGCCAGCGCGGTCAGCGACTCGTAGCCCGGCCACACCAGCCGGTCCACCACCGACAGGGTGGAGAAGCCGAGCTCTTCGGCGGAGCGCGCCCAGCCGGTCAGTTCCCTGCCCGAGGCGATCTCCACCACGCTCGGCAGGGCGACGCCTGTGTCCATTCGTCTTCCCTTCTCGTCCTCGACGCCCGGTACTCGGGCCTCAGTCCTTCGCCAGGGAGTCGGCGTAGGCCGACGCGGCCTTATCCATCCGCAGGGCGGCATGGGACGTGGCGACCGTGACGTCCCGCCAATTCCGCTGCAGCGCGCTGCCCCGGTCCTGCGCGGCAGTGCCTGCGGCCCGCATCAGGCCGTCCACCGCCTCGCGCAGCAGACCGGCCGCGAAGGCGCCGTCGCGGGCGTTGCGCAGCGCGTGCACCCGGGACTCGCCGGCGTCCAGGACCGTGGCCAGCCGCTCCACCAGCAGAGCGGCGGCGTCCACCGCGGCCGCAGCCCCGGTCAGCGCCACGTCCAGCGTGGCGCTGCCGCCGCCCGCCCGCTTCCCGGCGACCGTGGTCACACAGGCCGACAGGGCGCTACGGGCAGCGCCCAGCACCGGGGCCAGACAGGTCAGGCCGCCTACGGCGGGCAGCGGCACGTTGTGCTGGACGCTGTCCGACGTCCGGTTGGACCCGCCCAGCACCTCCGGCAGCGGCACCGTGCGGTGCTCCGGGACGAACACTTCGTCCAGCACCACCGCGTGGCTGCCGGTGGCACGCATGCCCACCGCGTCCCAGGTGCGCTCCACGGCGAAGTCGGCGCGGGGCACCGCGTGGAAAAGCGGTGGCGCGGTGTCCGGGCCGGTCCGCGGGCCCGCCAGCAGCGCCCAGTCGGCGAACTCGGAACCGCTCACGTAGGTCCACCGGCCGGTCAGCCGGTAGCCGCCCTCGACGCGGCGCGAGCGGCCGGTCGGCACCAGGCCCGGCACCCACAGCGGGTCGGGGCCGTCTGCCCAGACCTCCTCCTGCGCCCGCACCGGCAGATGGGTGGCAAAGCGCGCGGTGTAGGCGAACATGGAGCCGACCCAGGCGACGGAGGCACAGGAGCGCCCCAACGGCACCAAAGCGGCGGTCAGCTCCGTAAAGGTACCGTCGGAGCCGCCCCAGCGGGCCGGAACGAAGTGCCGCGGCAGGCCGGACTCGGACAGCGCGGCAACCAGTTCCGGGGAGAGGACCCCGGTGCGATCGGCCTCCTCGGCGCCCTCCGCGGCCAGCGAGGCGAGCTTGTCGGCCTGGCCGGACAGCCGTCCGGCGGGGAATGCGTGCATCACGTGATGTCTCCTTGGTGTGGGACGGCGGACGGCTCTCGGCGCGGGGCCCGTCACCAGGTGACGGGCAGCTCCCGTACCCCGAAGACCAGCCCGCCCTGGCGGTAGCCGAGTTCCTCGAACGGCACCGCCAGGCGCAGAGCGGGCAGGCGGCGGAAAAGCGTGGTCCAGGTGAGCTCCAGCTCAACCCTGGCGATGTCCGCGCCCAGACAGAGGTGGCGGCCATGGCCGAAGGCGAGGTGGTCGCGGGTGCCGCGGGTGATGTCCAGTTCGTCGGGGCGCTCGAAGACCGCCCCGTCCCGGTTGGCCGCAGCCGTCGACGGATAGACGCCCTCGCCGGGCTTAACCGCCACCCCGCCGATCTCCAGCCCCTCCACTGCCACCCGCGCCGTCGTCAGGTCGGTGACGTTGAGAAACCGCAGCAGCTCCTCCACCGCCCGCGGCGCCACCGTGGGCTGCTTGCGCAAGAGATCCAGCTGCCCCGGGTGGCGCAGCAGAGTCAGTGTGCCCAGTGAGATCATGCTCGCGGTGCTGTCGTGACCGCCGTTGAGCAGCAACCGGGTCATGTTGGCGGCCTCGGCGTAGTCGACCGGCTTCGGCCACTTCGCCATCAACCGGCTGATCAGATCGTCCTCCGGGTGCTCGTGCTTGCGCCGCACGATCTCCAGGAAATAGGCGTTCAATTCCGCGACCGCCACGTGCCGTTCGGCTGCCGAGGCGCCCCCGCCGAACATCACCCGGGTCCGCGAGTGCAGGTACTCCTGGTCGTTCAGGGAGATCCCGAGCATGCCGGTGATCACCGACATGGTGACCTTGATGCCGAGCTCCGCGTGCAGGTCGACGACCGGGCCCTTGGCGGTCATCTCGTCGATGGCCCGGTCGACGACCTTCTGGATCCGCGGACGCATCGCCTGCGCCCGGCGGTGAGTGAACTCGCCCGCCACCAGCTTGCGGTAGGCGGTGTGCCGTGGCGCATCCATGCCGAGCAGCGAGCCGCCGGACCGGAACTCTGGCGGGATTGGGATGGGCGACGGGTAGCCGGGGTGGGCGCGGTCGTTACTCAGACCGCCGTCGTTGAGCATCGCCTTGACCTGGTCGTACCGGGTGACCAGCCAGGTCTCGTTGCCCGGCGCGGTCCTCACCCGGACCGGGCCGCCCTGCTCGCGGAACTCCCGGTACTGCTCGGGCGGTGCAAAGGGGCAGCGGCGCACATAGGGGAAGGTCTCGGGCTCTGTCGCGTCCTCGGCCATGGGAAGGGCTCCTCGAAAGTCACGTCGTACGGGGCGCTCGGACTGCACGGGCCCAGCGTGCGAAGCAGGCCAGGGTGTCCCCTGGGCTGGGACCGTCGATCACGGATCGGATCGCCGCGGCGGCCGGACCGTGCCGGTGCAGATCCACATGGCCGATCGACACCAGTGTCGAAGTGGGGCCGAGCGGGCCGAAGACGATACTGACGCGGCTGGCCAGGGCGTCGTCGTCGATGGGGGCGAACGAGCCGTCGATCAGCCAGGACAGCCGCAGGCGCCGGCCGTGCTCCCACTCCAGCACCCGGCCCCAGTCGCGCTCCGCGCCGTCCGAGTCCCGCTCGTACCAGCGGCCGCCCAGGAACGGCTCGAACACCACGGCCTGCCGCTCCTGGGCGAGCCGGTGATCGTGCGGCCACCACCGTGTCGGCTGCCGGGTGAACAGGTCGAAGGCGAGGTCCGCCGGGCAGGGCAAGTCCACGGACTTCCACACCGGCGGAATCAGCTTGGGTCCCGTCATGCGAGGAGCGTCGCCGAGCCGGTTCGACGATCGGTCCAGGAACGAACGAGAGATGCGGAGCCCGGAAAGAGGACCGCGGCTGTCCTGGATGCCGCCTACTGTCGGCCGGTACGCGCGGCGGCCCCGCCGCCCCGCTCCTCCGCCGAAGGACCGCACATCATGGCGACCACCTGGACCCCGCACCCGGCCATGCTGTCCCGGCGCGCGCTGAACCGGGCCTTCCTCGCCCGCCAACTGCTCCTGGAACGCGCGCCACTGCCGGCGCACGCCGTGATCGAGCACCTGACCGGCCTTCAGGCGCAGGCCCCGCAGGCCCCCTACGTCGGACTGTGGACCCGCATCCGGGACTTCGCTCCGGACGACCTCTCCGGCCTGCTGCTCGACCGGTCCGCCGTCCGCCTCGTCCTGATGCGCAGCACCGTTCACCTGGTCACCGCCGACGACTGCCGCTGGCTGCGCCCCACCGTGCAGCCCAGTATCGACCGGGCGGTGGGCCCGAGGGGCTGGCGGAAGCTGGCAGGAGTCGAGCCGGCCGAGCTGGCGGCCACCGGGCGCGCCTGGCTGGACGAGGCACCACGCAGCGCGGCCGAGCTGAACGAGTTGCTGGGCGAGCGGTGGCCCGGCCTGGACCGGTCCCTGCTGGGGCGGGCGCTGCGTGCCGTGGTGCCCATGGTGCAGATCCCGCCGCGCGGTGTGTGGGGGCGCTCAGGACAGCCGGTGTACGCGACCGCCGAGACCTGGCTGCCAGGCCTCCCGGACCCGGTCGCCGACCCGGAGTTGCTGGTGCGCCGATATCTCGCCGCCTTTGGGCCGGCCTCGGTGGCCGACCTGCAACTGTGGTCCGGGCTGACCCGCCTTCAGCAGACCGTCGACGCCCTGCGCCGTGAACTGCTGGTCTTCTCCGACGACGCCGGGACCGAGCTGTTCGACCTCCCCGATGCCCCGCGCCCGGAGCCGGATACCCCTGCCCCGGTGCGCTTTCTGGCAGAGTTCGACAACGCGGTGCTCGCGCATGCCGACCGGTCCCGGATCATCACCCCCCAGGACCAACAGCGGATCATGACCAAGAACGCGCTGATCCTCGGCACTGTCCTGGTCGACGGCTTTGTCCGTGGCAGCTGGCGTGCGGAGAAGAGCGGTCGGACCCTCTGTCTGGTCGTCACCCCGTTCGCCGCCCTGCCCTCGAGGGAGCGCGAGGAGGTGGAACGTGAGGGCGCCGCCCTGCTGGACTTCCTGCTGCCCCGCGCCGAGGACCGGGACGTGTTGATCCTGACGGCCGACGGGTCCTGAGAAGTACGGACACTGCCGCCCCGCCTTCCGGACCTCGGGACTCAAGACCTCCTTGACCTGAGTGCTACCCGGCGCTGAAAAGCGGCTCTTCACGCCCATGGGCCGGTACATCCTCGGCCCTGGCGGGCCTCCGGTGCACCGACGGGGCCCACACGTGCCCGGGCGGCTGCAGGCCGACAGGGGCAGCAACGAACAGAGTGGCTGAGACCGGTGGGGCTGATCGAGGCATACATGGCGGGTGTTCCGTCGGCTGCGGCCGCATCGTGGCGTGCTTTCGTTGGCTGAGGCCGGGGGAACGAGAGCAAAGGTTTTCACCGACGGGAGCGAGCGGATTGCGCGCCGAAGGCGCTGTCGAGAAGCACTGATCCTCGCCCTCCACGACCACTTTTCACAGCCCGAGGTGCTGTGGAACTGTCGGGTCGACGGCCTGTCCTACCTGTTAGAGAGCGCGCAGCTGTCAAAAGCGTCTTGACCTGCGAAAACATGTGCTTGCACCAGGTTCTGACGATCTGGCAGCCAGTTCTCAGCATCGTGCACCCAGTTCTTGGGATCACGGCAGGCAGCTTTGGGGATCGTGGTGCCCATGTTCTGAGAACCGTGACCACTGCTGTAGGACCTGAGTAGATTGACGTCACGTACATCAGCAGATGCCGTAACTGGGCGGACCGGCCGCGGCGACGGATTGACGGCAGGTCGATCGACACGCCCTGGAGGCGGGGTCCATCCACTTGGTGCTCATGTACGTTAAGTTCATCTGGTCGGCCCTCAGGGTCGCTGTTCATGCACATCACAGCAATGCCCAGTCAGGGGAGGGCCCGTTGGGAGCGGTACGCAGACTGGTCGATGCCGACACTGGTGAGGCCATCCCCTATGCGCCCTACGCCTTCTCCGGTGAACACATCCAGGTCGACAAGGCCAGGGTCGAAGCGATCACCGAGAGCAAGGAATTCACTCCGAGCCAGAAGTTCATGGTGCTGTGGTGGATCGGAGTCTCCCCACAGGGCATGGCACCGCTGAGGGCGACCGGTGCGGACATCGCCAAGAAGGTCGGCATGACCGCCGACGCCGTGGGCAAGATCAACCGGAAACTCCTCAAGCGCCGCATCCTGATCGAGCGCGGGCGCATCGGCAACTACAGGCTGTACCGCATCAGCCCGTACATCGCCTTTCACGGACCCGGGATCGAGCAGCGGGAAGCGATCAAGACGTGCAACCCGCCGGACATCCCCGGCTTCGACAACACCATCCCTTCGCTCTGGGAGGCCCAGTGAACAACGACGACAAGCAGAAGCTCCTGGATGTCCTCCACCGCACCGCCGGCATGACCGCCAACCAGCGCCTGGTCGTCATGCTCTACGCGATGCACCCCACCGACCGTGCCGGTGCCGTCATCGAGACCGGCGCCAACCTCGCCAAGCTCGTCGGCATGTCTCCGACAGTCTTCTCCCGAACCCGGCGCCAGGTCATCGAGGCCGGCTGGCTCGAGGAATCCGACCGGCTCGCGCACATCAGCTACTACCGGCTCAGCGTGAAAAGCACAGGCGAGGACGTCGTCATCCCCCTGCGCCGCGCAACCTGAACGGCTCCGAGGGCCAGAGCTCATGTACGTGAGGTCAATGAGCACCGATCCTGGGATCGGTGCTCATTGACCTCACGTACATGACGGTCGAGTACGCAAGCTCAACGCCGCTTGGCCTGTGCCTTTGCCTGGCGGAGGTGTTCGTGCAGAACCTCGCGCAGCCGGGGCAGCTGGGCGGGTGCGAGAGGCCAGTGCATGTTTGGGCTGCGACGAGCTACCGGGACCTCGCCTTTGGAGGCACACTCACACGTCGCGGCGCCTCACGACGAGCACGGCGAGTGCGATCGTGATCAGCGGCCAGAGCGTGTACACGATCCAGGAGCCGGGGACCGTGGCGGTGTAGCCCAGGGAACCGGGTTGCGGCCCCCAGTTTTGGACCAGGCGATTCCAGGCGGCCGACACCAGCGTGTGTTTGATGTCCGCCGACCAGCGGTTGCTCTCCGAGAACATGGTGGGCAACATCAGCAGGGTGAAGACGCTGGTGACCATGGTCCCGGCGGCATGCCGGAGCAGAACGCCGAGGCCCAGACCGACCAGGGCACAGACTGGAGCCAGCAACGCGGATGCCACCAGCGCCCGGAACACCCCGGGGTGGGTGATCGGAACGCCGGCATGGTGCCCGTCCAGGATGGCCTGGGAGACCAGGAAGGAACCGGTGGAGGCGGCCGTGCCGACCGCGGTCCACAGGGCGGCGGTGACGGCCGCCTTGGCCAGCACGACCGAGCCGCGGGCCGGGACGGCCACGGTGGTGGTGCGGATCAGCCCGCTGCTGTACTCGCTCACGACGGTGAGGGCGCCCATGCTGCTGGCGACGAGCATCAGCGTCCAGTAGCCGGCCGCCGGGTAGGCGTCGAAGGGCAGGAAATCAGCGGGGCTGGAGCCTGCGGCCTTGTCCGCCAGCGTGGCCACGGCGGCGGACCCGACGACGAACAGGACGGTGAGTCCGATCGTCCACGGGGTGGAGCGCAGGGACCGCATCTTGATCCACTCGGAGGCGAGCAGGTCGCGGAAGCGGGCGGGCGGCCCAGCGACGTGGGTGGCCGGGGGGACGGAGGCGAGTGTGGTCATCGGGGCTGTCCTGCCAGGTATTCGACGCTGTCGGCGGTCAGTTCCATGAAGGCCGACTCCAGGGAGGCGGTACGGGTGGTCAGCTCGTCCAGCCGGATACCGTTCTCGAAGGCGAGCGCCCCGATCCGGTCCGCCGGGAGCCCGGTCACGGCGAGCTTCTCGGCGCCCGCCGAGCCCTCCGGCTCGACCGAGGCGCCCGCCGCCGTCAGCACCGCTGCCAGCTCGGTGGCCTGCGGTGTCCCCACCACAACACTGCTACGGGTGCTGCGGGCCGCGAAGTCCCGTAGCGACTCGGCGGCGATGAGGCGGCCCCGGCCGATGACGACCAGCTGGTCGGCGGTGTTCTCCATCTCCGACATCAGGTGGCTGGAGAGGAAGACCGTGCGCCCCTCGGCGGCCAGGCGCCGGAAGAGCCGGCGTACCCAGAGCACGCCCTCCGGGTCCATGCCGTTGATCGGCTCGTCGAACATGAGCACGGGCGGGTCGCCGAGCAGGGCGGTGGCGATGCCGAGGCGCTGCTTCATGCCGAGGGAGAATCCACCGATGCGGCGGTTCGCCACCTCGGCCAGCCCCACCTCCTGAAGCACCTCGTCCACTCGGCACCGCGGGATGCCGTTACTGCGGCCCAGAGCAGACAGGTGGGCGGCGGCGCTGCGTCCGCCGTGGATCTGTCCGGCATCGAGGAGGGCGCCGACGTGCCGCAGTCCGCGCGGGTGACGGTGGAAGGGGACGCCCCTGACGGTGGCGGCGCCGGTGGTGGGCGCGTCCAGGCCGAGGATCATCCGCAGGGTGGTGGATTTGCCGGCGCCGTTGGGGCCGAGGAATCCGGTGACCTGGCCCGGCCGCACGGTGAAGGACAGATGGTCGACGGCAGTCTTGCTGCCGTAGCGCTTGGTGAGTTCGCTGACTTCGATCACGGCACCCACACTGCCGAGCGGACCCCCGTCCGGACATGGGGCCGTGGGCGGCAATCGTGCGGGCCGGGTTGGCCCGTGGGCGTACGTCCCCGGGCTGATGCCGAGCCGGCGGTGGCCGGTTAGTCTCGCGGCGTGAACCCCATGACGACCACTTTGTTGCCTGCGCGCGTCGCGCACCGCGGTGTTGTTCCCGGGAGGGAATGCCGCCGATGACGAGAATCAAGGCCGTGGCCTGGGCGGGGGGTGCCTCTTACCTCCTCGTGGTGGGTCTGCTGGTGGGGGGCGCGCCGCGGGCGTCGGGCACGGTCCACGGTGTCGGAGCACTGCTGGCTGTGAGCCTGCTCGTCGGCGTGGTGCGACGGATGCCGCTGCTGGCTCTGGCCATGGCACTCTTCGGATCCACTGCTGTGGTGGTGGGCCCTCCGAGTTCCGGCCATGAGAGCCTGGCGGCCTCGTACCAGGGCCAGTTCCTGTCGTATCTGGCGGTGGACCTCGTCCTGGGCTTCATCGTCGCCACCCGCGCACGGCGCGCTTCGATTGTTGCCGTGGCCGTGTCCAGCGCCGTGCAACTCCTGGTGATCGGCGTCTTCGCGCACGGGGATAGCCTGACCGTCAACGGGGTGATCGCCCTCCTGGCGTTGGCCGCATCCTGCATGGCCGGTCTTCTGAGTCGTGAGCGCCGCGAGCACGCGGTGGCGCTGCGTGCACAGGAGGTGGCCGAGGCCGTGACCGCCGAACGGCTGCGGATCGCACGGGAGCTGCACGACATGGTCGCGCACAGCATCGGCATCATCGCCATTCAGGCCGGTGTGGGCAGCCGGGTCATCCAGACCCAGCCGGCGGAGGCGCGCGAGGCCCTGCGCGCCATCGAGGTCACCAGCAGGGAGACTCTGTCGGGCCTTCGGCGCACGTTGGTGTCGCTCCGTCAGGCCGACCGGGGCGCGACCGCCTCGGAGCAGTCACCGCTCGCACCCTCGCCGGGGCTGGCGGACGTCGAACGGCTGGCGGCAGCGACCGCGGGCGCGGGGGTACGCGTCGACGTGCGCTGCAGCGGGGAGCAGCGTCCTGTGCCGGCCGACATCGACCTGTCCGCCTACCGCATCGTGCAGGAGGCGCTGACCAACGTGGTCCGGCACGCGGGCACCGGGCGTTGCCGGGTGGTCATCGACTACGGAGACGAGGAGCTGTCCGTGGAGGTCGTCGACGACGGGCGCGGCGCCACCGGGAACGGCTCGGCCCACGGCTTCGGCATCATCGGGATGCGGGAGCGGGTCGGTCTGCTGGGCGGCCACCTCAGCGCCGGGCCGCGCCCTGAGGGCGGCTTCCGGGTGGCGGCCCGGCTGCCGCTGCCCGCACCCACCGGAGTTCCGGTGGAGGCCCGATGACCGTCCGGGTAGTGCTCGCCGACGACCAGCCGTTGGTTCGGTCCGGTCTCCGCGTGATCATGGCCGATCACCCCGACCTGGAGGTCGTCGGTGAAGCCGCCACTGGCGCCGAGGCCGTCCAACTGGTCAGGGATGCCGGCCCCGACGTCGTGGTCATGGACATCCGGATGCCCGGCATGGACGGGATCGAGGCCACCCGCCTGATCACGGCCGGTCCGGCAACCACTCGCGTTCTCGTCCTGACCACCTTCGACGAGGACGACCATGTCTACGGCGCGCTCCGGGCCGGCGCGAGCGGCTTCGTGGTCAAGGACATGGCGCTGGACGACATCCTCGCGGCGATCCGCGTGGTCGCCGCCGGCGACGCACTGATCGCGCCGGGTGTGACGCGCCGTCTGATCGCCGACTTCATCGGGCGGCGTCCGGCGGCAGCTCCGAAGCGCTCCCCACGGCCGGTCGAGGGCATCACCGAGCGGGAACGGGAAGTTCTGACCCTGGTCGGACGCGGCCGGTCGAACACCGAGATCGCCGAGGACCTCTTCATCACGGTGGCCACCGCCAAGTCGCACGTGTCACGGCTACTCACCAAATTGGGCGCCCGGGACCGGGTCCAGCTCGTCATCACCGCCTATGAGATGGGGCTCGTCACCCTGCCTCGCTGATGGCGTCCCCGGCCCCATGGCGAAGCCGGAAATACCCTGTCGCTCACGTCTCGTGTACGAGCCGCCCCGGAGCCTGAGTCTGCGCACGGCCGCCGCCGACATGCGACGCCTCCCATTTCCTGACGGCCGGTTCGACACCGTCGTCTGCGCCGACAACTCGCTGCCTCACCTGCTGACTGAGCAGGATGTGCGCGCCGCCCTGGCCGAGATGCGCCGCGTGCTGCGTCCCACCGGCCTGCTACTGGTCAGCACACGTCCCTACGACGACCTGCTGCGCGACCGCCCGGCTTCGACGCCTCCACAAGTCCACCAGACCGTCGACGGCGCCGACGGCGGGGAACGAACCGTCACCTTTCAGCTCTGGCACTGGCACGATGACGGCGAGCACTACGACTTGGAGCACTTCCAACTCCTTCCGGCAGGCGGAGAATGGCGCGTCCAGGTCCGCCGGACCACCTACTGGGCACTCGGCCAGGACCGGCTGGCCGGCCTCGCAGCCGAGGCCGGGTTTGTCGACCCCGCGTGGCGGATGCCGCAGGAGACGGGCTTCTTCCAGCCGCTGCTCGTGGCCCGCGCCGGTGAGTAGGTGATGGTTCCACCGTCCGCCACGTCACGCCGTGCTTGCGCTCCAGTTCCCGCATCGACATGCCGCCGCGATGGTCACGCCAGACCGCCGCGTACAGCTCGACCTTCGACATCTGCGGCATGACGACACCTTTCACCAAGAGCATCCCGATGCTGCCCTGGCAAGAGCCCTCGTGCCTCCCAAACTCATCAACATCACCCGACCGTGGTTCGGGGCGCCTCCCAAACCCATCGACAAGTGACGTCACTACTGCTCGATAAAGCCACCACCCACGAAGTCCGCCTTGAGCCCGAGGCGTACGACCCGTACCTGGACGTCGACTTCAGCCCGCTGCGCGGCGACGACCCGAGAGCCACAGGCTTCGGCCAGGCCGCGTAAACCGCCCACCAGCCCGAAGGCCGTGGCCGGCAACGCCATGGTCCTGGCCAGCCGCCAGCGGTCGTCGAGCCAGCCCTTCCTAAAGGTGTTACAGGAACGACGAGGGCTGACAACACCGTTATGCGGCCAAGCGGGACCGGACTCCTTGGTACCGCCTGCGACACAACCTGCGCGCCCGCGTCGGACACCGGCAGGGTCCTAGCGGGCGGCCCGGTCCTTGATCCCGGCGAGCACGGTGTCGAGCATCCGGTCGAACTCCGTCAGGGATCCGAAGTCGGCCATGAGAGGGCTGAGCGCGGCCATCGCCGGGTACGCGGTGGCGTCGAACGCGGGCACAGCGCTGGGCCCGTCGCTGGTGCGCGCCAGCAGGTGGCCGTTGAGGAAGCTGAACAGCACCATGGGCGCGTCCGCGACCATCTGGTCGGGCAGGCCGGCCTCACGCATCGCGGTGACCAGTCCCTCCAGGGCGGAGACGGCCACCGGCGAGGTCTGGGCGCGCGTCACCAGCAACGGGAACACCCGGGGGTGCCGGTAGGCCATCTCGCGGTAGCCGTGCGCCGTCCGGCGGGCGATTTCCTCCCAGTGGTGGGATGCGTCATCGTCCGCGGCGGCCGCCACCTCGGCGAGCACCGCCTCGGACATCGCGTCCAGCAGTGCCGCCTTGCCCTTGATGTGGTGGTAGATCGACATCGGGTCGACCTCGAGCTCTTGCGCGAGTCGCCGTACCCCGAAGCGCTCCAGGCCGTCGCGGTCGACCAGTGCTACGGCGGCGGCGGCGATGCGCTCGCGGTCGAGTCCCGCTGAAGTGCCCTGAGTGCGTCTGGCCACGTCCACTCCCTCCCTTGCAAACCTACACCGTAGAAATTACCGTACGGGGACGCAAACCTACGGCGTAGGTTTCAGATCGTCGGTCCAAAATCTGACCAAGGAGGAGATAGGAGATATGGGTGAGGTCACTGCCACGGAGCGGCCGCCGGAGCCGGACTTCTCGGCGATAGCGGCCGAGGAACTGCTCGCCTACCGGGGGTGTGACCGAGATACGCGCCAAAGGGGCAACGGGATGATCTTGTAGCCCTGATCCGCTCGGATCTACGTGCGGCGACGTGCAGCGGGGTCGCGTTCGGCGACGTGCCGAGCGACCGAGTCGACGCCAGGCCGTGCGTATCGCTCCAGGGAACGGACGGAGGCGTGGCGGGAGCGAGCCAGCAGCATCGGGGTGGAGGTGCCGTCTTCCGCGTCGTGCGTGAGGGCACTGTGCCGTAGCCGGTGAAGCGTCCAGCCGTCCAGATCCTCGATGTCGTCGGGCGAGGCGAGGGGGTTGGCCAGTAGCCGGGTGTTCTCCTCGAAGATCTCCTCAGCGCGACGGTAGGAGAGCCGGGCCCGGCCGGTCTCCGGGCACACGTCGAGCGTCGGTGTTCCGGTCGGCGCCTTGCGGTCGGTGAGGAACAGCGGGCCGCGGGTGCGGCGGGCGATGAGGCGGGGCAGGAGCTGGGCGGTGCCGGACTGCCAGTGAATCCACTCGATCGCCCCGCCCTTGGCGGTGATCTTCCCCCGCTTGTCCTGCGGGTACAGGTCTTCCACGTTCAGGCACAGCACTTCGTCGGCTCGGGCGGCGGACTCGTAGAGCATCTTCCACTGCGTCTTCTCCCGGAGTGCGACGTCGAGGCGCCACAGGGCGGCGATCTGGTTCTCCGCGAGAGCTTTGGTGCGGTCGGGCGGTGCCGGCCGCCGCTCGATGCCGATCGTCGGGTCGCCTTCGATCCAGCCCTGGCGCTGCCACCAGCCGATCGCCTTGCGCGCGATGGACAGCTCCCGGTTGACGGTGTCGGCGTCCATCTCGTCCGCCCGCGCCGCCGCCAGCTCGGCCAGCACCTCGGGCAGCGCCGGGTCATCGATCGCGGCGACGGGGAAGACGGGCGGCTTCGCGCCCCGGCGGGTGGGTCCGGTCGGTGCCGGTTCGCCGGTGAGCATCCATCCCCATGTCGTCAGCGAGATCCGGTAGATCCGTGCGGAGGACTTCGCGATGCCCGCGCCGGTGAGGTAGCGCTCGACCGCCGCGGTGTACGACGCGGGAGGGGCGGACATGGGCACGACGCGGGCGCGCGGTACACGCAACGCGCCCCCGCTCCCGAGTTCGGTCACCGGTTCGATCGTCATGCCCTCTCCACCTTCCCGGCGCTGCCGCAGTAAATGCGTACACCTCGCCCCGGCAGCCGGATTGGTCCACCGCAGGTCGCGGTGATCACGGTAGGGGCTCTGCCGCAGTAAATCCGGCATTTACTGCGGCAGAGCCCTGGGCGAGCCATCAGGCACCAAAAGGCGCGGCCGTGCCGGTCTGAACAGTTCGCGGGTGGTGTCAGAATGTGGCGCGCAGGATTTCGCCGAGGCGTCGGTGGGCGAGGTAGTTCTTGGCAAGGTGGAAGTCGAAGGCGCCGATGGTCGTGTGCTCATCGGTGCCGACGCCTTCAAAAGTGCGGCCTACGCCACCTGCGGGCACGGCGACGATGTCACCGGGGTCGGCAAGATTGACCCAGCGGGCGACACCCGGCGGCCGGGCGCCGCGGCCATTGACCGGTGCCGGCCACAGGCGCGGCAGGACCGCATGCGGCAGGGCCAGCGGTGAGCCGAGGGTGACCAGAAGGTCGACCTCCAGGTCGGGACGGTCCCACAGCGCTTCATAGGCAACGACCGAACCGAGGGAGTGTGCGATCACCACGCGCGCGCCCATCGTTTCAAGGGCGTCGGTGACCCGGGCCCGGATAGCGGCACGGGCCGGACTGTTGGGGTCCTTCAGATAGGCGTGGACCTCCCGGCAGAAAAGCGCGACGAACCACCTCGTGGCGGACGGGCCGAGAAGCCGCATCTGGGCGAGGGTCTCGACGGCCTGGCGCACCGGGACGGTCGACCGCCCTGCGGCGGTACCCGCAGGCAAATCGAACGCGTCCAGCCATTGGCGGGCGAACTCGATCTCGTGCGGGTCCAGGTCGTCGAGGTCGTCGCCACCGCCCTGCCGGCCGGTCGGGCGCAGCAGGTCGGCGTAGTACGCCATGGATATCTCGGGTGCCGGTGCACCGGCACCGGCGCTGCGGAGCGCGCTGGCGAGACGGGTGTGCCATTCCGTTCCGAGGATTCGGGCAGCCTCGCACGGTTGCCGGCCGCGGCGGAAGTTGCCGATGCCGTGGACGCCCACGATGGCGTGTGTCACGAATCCTCCGGGGTGGTGGTGCCATCAGGTCCGCGCGTGCGGCGTGTCACAGATCGGGGCAAGGCGCGCGTCAGGAAGACAACATCCGGACCGAGCCCAACAACCAATCGATCTCCGGTTCCCATCCCGAGTGCACGACAGGGCGCGGGCAGGGGAATACGGTCAATGCATTCCCCCGTGCTCAGATCCCACACCCGCACAGTGCGATCCTGGGATCCGGTGACGGCGACGGGGCGCCCGTCCAGGACCGTGCACGCCACCACGTTCACCCTGTCGGTGTGGCCGGTGAGGGGTTCGCCGATCGGGTGGCCGGTGGTCAGGTCCCACACCCGCACGGTGCGATCCTGGGATCCGGTGACGGCGACGGGGCGCCCGTCCAGGACCGTGCACGCCACCGCCGATACGTCGCCGGTGTGGCCGGTGGGAGGTTCGCCGATCGGGTGGCCGGTGGTCAGGTCCCACACCCGCACGGTGTGATCTTCGGATCCGGTGACGGCGACGGGGCGCCCGTCCAGGACCGTGCACGCCACCGACTTCACCCAGTCGGTGTGGCCGGTGAGGGGTTCGCCGATCTGGCGGCCAGTAGCTAGATCCCACACCCGCACGACGTCTTCGGATCCGGTGACGGCGACGGGGCTCCCGTCCAGGACCGTGCACGTCACCACTGTCACGCCGTGGGTGTGGCCGGTGAGGGGTTCGCCGATCGGGTGGCCGGTGGTCAGGTCCCACACCCGCACAGTGTGATCGTAGGATCCGGTGACGGCGACGGGGCTCCCGTCCAGGACCGTGCACGCCACCGTAAGTACCATTTCCGTGTGGCCGGTGAGGGGTTCGCCGATCTGGCGGCCGGTGGCCAGATCCCACACCCGCACGGCGTCCTCGGATCCGGTGACGGCGACGGGGCTCCCGTCCAAGACCGTGCACGCCACCACTGTCACGCCGTGGGTGTGGCCGGTGAGGGGTTCGCCAATTGGACGGCCGGTGGTCAGGTCCCACACCCGCATGGTGCAGTCTTGGCCTCCGGTGACGGCGATGGGGTGCCCGTCCAGGACCGTGCACGCCACCGCGTTCACGTCGTAGGTGTGGCCGATGAGGGGTTCGCCGATCGGGTGGCCGGTGGTCAGGTCCCACACCCGCACAGTGTGATCGTAGGATCCGGTGACGGCGACGGGGCGTCCGTCCAAGACCGTGCACGCCACCGCCGATACGTCGTCGGTGTGGCCGGTGAGGGGTTCGCCGATCTGGCGGCCGGTAGCCAGATCCCACACCCGCACGGTGCAGTCTTGGCCTCCGGTGACGGCGACGGGGCGCCCGTCCAAGACCGTGCACGCCACCGTGTACACCGTGCCGGTGTGGCCCGTGGGAGGGGCGCCGATCTGGCGGCCGGTGGCCAGATCCCACACCCGCACAGCGTAATCTCCGCCTCCGGTGATGGCGATGGGGTGCCCGTCCAGGACCGTGCACGCCACCGAATGCGCGGCGCTGCCCAAACGCCGAGGGTAGTGGGTACGTGCGGTGAGGGGTTCGCCGATCTGGCGGCCGGTAGTCAGATCCCACACCCGCACAGTGGTGCTTCCCTCCCAGGTGGTGACTGAGACTGCGACCAGGCGTCCCTCTAGGACCGTGTACACCGTGTCGGTGTGGCCCGTGGGAGGGGCGCCGATCGGGTGGCCGGTGGTCAGGTCCCACATCCGCCTGGCGTCTTCGGATCTGGTGACGGCGATGGGGTGCCCGTCCAGGACCGTGCACGCCACCGCGCTCACGCCGTAGGTGTGGCCGGTGAGGGGTTCGCCGATCGGGTGGCCGGTGGTCAGGTCCCACACCCGCACGGTGCGATCGCGGGATCCGGTGACGGCGACGGGGCGCCCGTCCAGGACCGTGCACGCCACCGCGTTCACCCAGTCGGTGTGGCCGGTGAGGGGTTCGCCGACCGGGCGGTCGGTGCTCAGGTCCCACACCCGCACGGCGTCGTGGGCTCCGGTGACGGCGACGGGGCGTCCGTCCAAGACCGTGCACGCCACCGTGAGTACCGTTTCGGTGTGGCCGGTGAGGGGTTCGCCAACCTGCTGTCCGGTGGTCAGGTCCCACACCCGCACGGTGCAGTCTTGGTCTCCGGTGACGGCGATGGGGTGCCCGTCCAGGACAGTGCACGCCACCGCGTGCACCCTGTCGGTGTGGCCGGTGAGAGGTTCGCCGATCTGGCGGCCAGTAGCCAGATCCCACACCCGCACAGTGTGATCTTCGGATCCGGTGACGGCGACAGGGCGTCCGTCCAGGACCGTGCACGCCACCGCGTTCACGTCGTCGGTGTGGCCGGTGAAAGGTTTACCGATCTGGCGGCCGGTAGTCAGGTCCCACACCCGCACAGTCGTATCGTTGACTTCAGTTCTGTGGATGGAATCTCCGGATCCGGTGACGGCGACGGGACGTCCGTCCAGGACCGTGCACGCCACCGCGTTCACCCTGTCGGTGTGGCCGGTGAAAGGTTTACCGATCTGGCGGCCGGTAGTCAGGTCCCACACCCGCACAGTGCGATCGTAGTCTCCGGTGACGGCGACGGCGCGCCCGTCCACGACCGTGCACGCCACCGCTCTCACGCCGCCGGTGTGGCCGGTGAGGGGTTCACCGACCGGGCAGCCTGTAATCAGATCCCACACCCGCACGGTTTCGTCCTGGCCTCCGGTGACGGCGACGGGGCGCCCGTCCACGACCGTGCACGCCACCGCGTTCACCCAGTCGGTGTGGCCGGTGAGGGGTTCGCCCATTGGGCGGCCGGTAGTCAGGTCCCACACCCGCACAGTGCGATCGTCGGCTCCGGTGACGGCGAGGGGGCGCCCGTCCAGGACAGTGCACGCTACCGCCGTCACCCAGGCGGTCTGGGTGAGGGTGTCGCGGCAGGCGAGGGCGAGGCCGCCGCCTGTTGCTGAGACGGGCGTCCATGTGCCCGCCTCAGCCCTATCCATCAGGGCGGAGGTGAGGGTCTTGGCGCCGTAGCGTGCCGCGTCCAGCGCGAGGAGTCGGCGGCGGGTGGCGTGGTCGGTGTTGCGGTGTTCACCGATGGAGTTGCGGTAGACGGCGCGGGAGAGCAGTGCCTGGTCGGTGTGGGCGCGGGGGAATGCGGTGAGGAGTGCGTCCGGGGCGCCGTGGACCAGGAACTCGGTGTCGGTGAGGAGTTCGTCCAGGCGGCCGGCGGCCTGGACATGGGCCGGGGCGTGGCGCAGGAGGTAGAGGGGTGCGGTGTCCCAGGTGCGGCGGGTGCCGTCGTGTGTGGTGTGGGTGGCCAGCAGGTGGGTGAGAACGTCGCCGGGTGTGGGCGTGGTGGGGTCGGGTGTGGGTGGGTTGAGGTGATCGACGAGGGCTTGGTGGAAGAGGCGGTAGAGGAGGGTGCCGTCGTGGTCGGGGGTGGTGCGCAGGTAGAACAGGACCTCGGGCAGCAGGTCCCGGCGGGCGTGTTGGGGGTCGAGGTCGGTGAACAGGCCCGCGAGGGGCAGGGCGATTTCCAGGGGCATGCCCTGGCCCTGGGCCAGGGCGATCGCCGCAAGGATGGCGCGCAGCTGCTGTCCGTGGGGGTGGGTGTCCAGGTCCAGGTCGAGGACCTGGGGCAGCGTCGTGGGCGCCGAGTGGCCCAGTGCTGTTGCCGCTTCGGCACTGTCCGGGGCGGGAACGCGCTTCAGGTAGCGGGTGAAGATCTGTGCCACCAGGAACGCGCCCCACGGCGCGGGTTCACCCGGGTGGGGGGCGAGGCGGTCCGCGACGGCGTGGGCGAGACGGTCGCGGATCGCGCGCATGCGGGCCGGTTTGTAGGGGTTCATCGCCGTGAGGCGGCCGGTGAGGTGGGCCGTCAGGTCGCCACGGACTTCGTCGGGGTCGGCGTCGTCCAGATCGATCAGGCCGTCACCGGCGCGTGCGAGGTCAAGCAGTGCGGAGAACTGCGGCCACGGGCGTGTACCCACCGTCAGGCGCACCACCGGCTGGCCGTCGCTGCGCACGGCGCGCGCCAGGCGGACCAGTTCCGTGCAGGTCCTATCTGGTTCGGATGCTTCGTCCAGGGCGTCCACGATCACCGCCGGCACCTCGCCGGTGTCGGGAAGCAGGTTCACGAGTGCGGTGGCATTGCCGGCTTCCGCCGCGGGGCCGAGACGCAGTTGGCGGGCGATGGTGGTGAGCACCTCATCCGCGGAGCGGCCGCGGGCGTGGACCGCGGCCAGCTGGTGGGCGACCGAGGGGCACCCCTGCGGATCATGTGACAACCGCGCCCGCATGTACGGCGCCACCTCCTGCAGTTCTGGATGTGCCGCACACACGAGCGCGCCCAGCAACGCCGACTTGCCCACCCCGGGATTGCCCGTGACCACCCGAAGACCACCCGCCTCGACGTCGTCCAGCCACGGCGCGAGTGCACGCAATTGGGAACGTCGGCCGACGAACTGATCCCCGGCCTTGTCGACGAAGTGTCGCTTGTCCTGCCGGCCGAGGAAGACCCGCAGCACCGGATCCACCTCGGCCAGCCTCGCCTCGGCCGGGTCGAAGGCACCGTTGGGGAAGAACGGGAGGGCCGGCTCGTCCGCGGCCAGCACCATTGCCGTGCTCTGCACGCTCTGCGCCATCCCTGGCGTCCGCGCGACACGGTGCGCAACTTGCTTTGCCACCAATTGGAACTCCACGTGCGACCGCGCCGGGTCGGTGTCCAGCCCGGTGTCGGCGACCTCCTCCAGCACCTGGGCCAACGCGATACTGAACCGTCCGTCGTAGGCGTCCTCGCCCCCGCTGGACGCGGCGAGCACCCACGCGTTTACCGGCGTGTGGGACCGGTGCACCAGATGTGAAAGCTCCGTCGCAAGGCCGGACCGGCACAGGTCGAGCAGGAACAATGTCGGCTTCTCCGACTCCTGCGCCTGGGCAACCCACTGCGTAGCATTCGTGGTGAGCCCTAACCGCCCGTCCGCGGGCACCACGTCCACACGATGCGGGTCATCGCTTTTGCTTGGCGCCCCGTGGGAAACCACGTAGACAACCCGCGCAGACTTGATCCCATCGTCCACGGCAGCCCACAACGCGGCAGCGCCGACGTCCCGGTGCACATCGGTCGTATACCCCAACCGGCTCAGCGCCGCCGCGACCGGCGGCACGACCTCGTCCACGAACGGCAGATCCGGCAAACTCGGCTCCCCGACCCGAGTTTCACCCTCCGACGGATCCGCATCGAAACGCCCGATGCCAACCAACACTGCACGCCCCACGGTCACCCACGCCCCCTCCCGAACCAAGTTTTCAGTCTGCCAGGAATCGACCGGCCACACCCACCGAACGAGAGCCGAACCCCAGCGCTCTGGATCAGTTCCCGAAGCCATGGGATGACTTCGGGCGCCGCTTCGGCTGTCGGGCCAGCGCACACGAGGAGGAGCTCCTGGGACAGACGTTCAGGCAGCCTGACCAAGGCCGGCAGCGGGCAGATCCTGCTCGCGCAGCGGGGTGAAGTCGACGTCGAGTTTCGGGTCGTACGCCTCGGGCTGAATGCCGAGCTCGTGAGTGGAGTACTCGCCGAACCGGTTGACGTGCTCAGTCAGGTACGGCGAGATGTGCGCCAAGTCCTCCGGGCCGATCTCCCATCCCTCCTCCAGCAGCTGCCGCACGATCTCCGCGATATCCAGGGCGTTATGGAAGATCACCGCGTTCGTGAGCAGCGCGTTGAACTTCATCACCTTCTCCTGCTCGATGGGGTCGTTGTCCGCGATGACACCGCGGTTGCCGAAGCCGATCCACTGGGAGAACCGGTTGAACGACTCGACCTTGTTGGTCGCCGCGGTCACCCGCCGGCGCAGCGGCGCGTCCGAGAGGTAGCGCAGCAGCTGCACGGTGCGGATCACGCGGCCGACCTCGCGGAAGGCGGCGTAGGTGGCGTTCTTCCGCGACCCCGAGCGCAGGCGCTTGAGCAGTGTGGAGGAGGAGATGGTGCCCTCGCGTACGGAGACGGCCACGCGCATCAGGTGGCGGAACTGGGACTCGATCAGGCCCCAGTCGATGACGTGCTTGCCCGGCTCGCCGAACAGGGCGTCGATGTGCACGTACTCCGTGGTCTTGGAGGGCCGGTAGAAGGTCAGTTCCTTCCAGTTCCTGATCCTGGGCATCAAGTCGAAGCCCAGCAGGTGGGCGAGCGCAAAGACAGGGAAGCTCTGGCCTTGGGTATCCGCGTGCACGGTGGTCGGCTGCACCTCGGAGGTGTTCTTCAGCAGGCCCTCGATGATGTAGACGGCCTCCCACACCCCGCACGGGATGAAGTGCGTGAACAACGCGATGTAGGTGTCCGAGACGTGGTGGTAGGCGATGCCGCCCGGCTTGCCGTACCGGACGCTCGTCTCGGAGAGCAGGTTGTCGAGATAGGTGTCCATGTGGGTGCCGTCCGCCGCGACGGCGGTCCCGTCGCCCCACGCCTGCGAGATGTCGAGGCGGGCGTGCGCGTTCACCAGGTCGGCGACCGCCTCGTTCAGCAGCACGATCGAGAAGTGCTTGTTGGCGACGTACGACAGCTCGTGCCCGCTCACGCCGGGGATGTGCCGGGCGGCCTCGTACGGACCCATGTTGGTGCCCTTGACGAACGTGACGATCACGTAGCGGCCCAAGGGGTCGGTGAGCTTGGGCTCGTTGCCGGACGGCGGGCCGAAACGGCGCCACCACTCCACCCAGTACGCGGTCCGGGCCACGATCCCCATCAGGGAACGCTCCGGCATCCTCGCCTTGATCTCCTGCTCCAGCCGCTTCGCCGAGGGCCGCTGGCCGTCAGCCCGGAACGCCTTCAGCGACGGGATGCCCGTCTCCGGGTCGATGACCAGGCCGTCGTTCTCCGGGTACCCGGCGTCCGCCGCTGCGGCGGCGCCGCGCAGCTTGTCCTCCAGCTGCCGGCGGAAGAACGTCGCGTCGAACTCGGCGCTCTCGCCCGCCTCGGCGAGGCCGACCTCCACCAGGTAGGACCCCAGCGTCTCCTGGACGACCTCCCAGGCCAGCAGCTGCTCGGACCAATCGGCGTACTCCTCCGAGCCGACCACCGCGACGTCGCCGGTCCGCAGTTCCTCGGCGAGCGCGGTGAAGACCATCGCCTCGAAGTGCTTGCGCACGAACTGCCCCGAGCGGGTCTTGTCGACCACCGCCTTGCGCCAGTTCTGGGTGGCGAAGGAGATATCGACCTCCTTGCCCTCCTCGTTGAAGGCGGTGATGTACTCGCCGCGGGCCGCCTGGTGGCGCTGGGCATGCGCGAGGGCGTCCAGCACCCGGCTGTCCTCGCTGGTCGCGGTGAACTTCAACTTGTCGTTGTCGGCCAGGTCGAACATCACCGCACGGTCCCGGCCGATCTGCCCGTACAGCAGCACTTCCCAGAAGTTGCCGTGATGGGCGGAGACCTTCTCGATCTGCTCGTACTGCTTCGCGAACCCGCCGAAGCCGTCCACCGCGCGGGTGACCGCGCCGAACCCGCCAGCCTGCACCACCTGAGCCTTCACCAGGGCGAGGACCGCCGGGGAGACCCTGCCCTCCAGCCGCGTCGCAACCTCGTCCACCGGCGCCTCCTCGTCCAGACCCTCCAGGGCCTGGCGGACCTCGGCGGTCATGGCCGCGGCCTTCGTGAGCGCCTCCTGGGCCGGGCCGCCCGCGTCGATGTGCTTGAGCACCGTGCGGTAGTTCCCGATCAGGGACTCGACGATCTCCCGCTCGGCGAGCCGGATCTCCTCCAGCTCCGCCTTGGCCTTCTTGATCTTCGTCGCCACACGCTTGCAGAACATCATCGCCAGGTCGTCCCGCACCCGCATCCGCGCCTTGTGCGTCAGGGCCGCGACCAGCGCGATGCGCTTGACGGGGACGAAGTCCCGCAGCTCCGAGGCATCCGCCGCGTTCGCCTCCCCGGCGAAGTCGGTGACCTTCCCCGCGGCGACTCCGTCCATCCACACGTCGGTGTCGCCGAGCTCGTCCAGCCATTCCAGACGCTTGGTCAGGTTCTTGAAGTGCGACCAGGTCGGGCCCTTGGCGGGCTTCTTTAGCCGGTTGAACAGCGTCGTCCCGTCACTGTCGCGCTCCTCCAGCAGCCGCATAAGCCCCGCCCGCTGAGCAGCGCTCATGCGGTCGTGGATACCCGTGCAGATCGAGACGTTCACCTCGGTGCGGATCTTCGACGCCAGCTTGTCGAAGGTCGAGAAACCGGGCAGCTCCAGCCCGGCCTCCACCACCTTCTCCAGCGCGATGTTGATCAGATCCGCCGGGCGGTTCTTCGCCGCGGCCTCCTTGCGGATCGACTGCTCGACGATCCCCCGAGCCCTGGCCTGGTCGTACGTCACGCCGGCCTGCTTGCGGACCAGGCCCCGGTGATGCTTGGCCGTCCGCTCCGCCCGGTACACCGGCAGCGTGCCCTCCGGCAGCTCCACCGCCCGCCGGACGAAGTCCACCACCATCTCCGGGACATCCTCCAACGCTGGGAAACACCCCATACGCCGGTACGACTTCAGCATCAGCAGCAGCGCCAGCAGATGCTCATCGCAGTCCGTGGCATCGGCCGCCCACTCCAGCTCATCGCGGCTCGGGGAGAAGAACAGATGCAGCTCATGCGCGGTGATCAGCCGCTTGAACCGCGGATACGCGGTCCGTTCAATCGATGTCACAACCCACCCCAGGCCCCAGACGACGCTCAACATCACCACCAACGACACTGAGCCGAATGGGTGACGGCCGACGGGCGCTCAGGGCTTCAAGATCATCCCGTTGCCCCTTTGACGCGTATCTCGGTCAGACCCCTACCGCAACGCGGAGAACCGCTTCCGGGCCTCCAGCGCGATGCGGGCGATCACCGGGGAGCCGGACCCCGGCGCCGCGATCGACTGGCAGCAGATCGCGCTGCCCGGCCGCGACCTACCGGTCCGGGTGTACCGGCCGGCCTCGTCGGGCGACGGCGAGGCCGCCGCCCGAACCGACCTCCCGCTCGTGGTCCATGTCCACGGAGGCAGCTTCGTGGGCACGGCGGTGCAGTGCGACTGGACCAACAGCCACCTCGCCGCGGTGCTGCCCGCGCTCGTCGTCTCGGTCGAGCACCGCCTCCTCGCCCCGGACAGCCCGCTCGCGAATGCCGCCGACGACGCCTGGGACGTGCTGCAGCACGTGCTGCAGCACGTGGCGCAGTGGGGCGTCGACCCGGGGCGCACGGCCGTCTTCGGCGAGAGCTGCGGCGCCCTGATCAGCGCCCTGACGGCCATCCGGGCCCGGAAGACCGGCCTGGAGCTCAAAGCGCAGGTGCTGGTCAACCCCGCCGTCGACGTGACCGAGACGATGTACGACTACCCGTCGATGGTCGAGTACGCATACAGCCCGACCCGCGCCCTGCCGCAACTGCGGCTCTTCCAGCGGCTCGCCGTCCCGCCGGGAACCGATGCCAGCGCACTTTCGCCCCTGTACGCCGACAACCTGAGCGGACTCGCCCCCGCGCTCGTGGTGGTGCCCACCCAGGACGCGGTCGCCGATCACGGCCGCCGCTACGCCGAGCGGCTCCACGCGGCCGGGACGCCCGTGCGGCTTTCCGAATACCCGGGCGCGAGGCACGCGTTCCTCGCCATGCCCGGCGTGGAACCACAGGCCGAGGCTGCCCAGGCGGAGATCCTCGCGTTCCTCCGCACGGCGCTGGCCAGGTGACGGAGGAGCGATGCACCCACCACCCTGAAGACGGAGATCCTCAAGCATGCGAATGACCGAGCCGCGAACCGACGGGCTGACCAACTCTGACCTGGTGGAGGGATGGCGCAAGGTCGGGGTCCAGGGAGGCATGTCCGTGATCGTGCACTCGTCTCTGTCCAGCATCGGCCGCGTCGACGGCGGAGCCGCCACCGTGATCGGCAGTCTGCGCACCACACTTGGCCCGGCCGGAACGCTCGTTACTCCCACCTTCACCTGGCAGGTCACCGATCCCGACCCCGATCGCGTCGGTATCCCCGATGCCGCGGTGATCGAACGGCGCGCGGCCGTACCCACCTTTCATCCCGACCTGCCATCCACCGGCATGGGCGCCGTCCCCGAACTCCTGCGTTCCTTGCCCGAGAGCGTGCGTAGCTCGCATCCGCAGGCGTCCGTCGCCGCCATCGGCGCTCAGGCAGCCGACATCGTTCGCCGTCAGACGCTCGGATTCGCGGTCGGCCGCACGTCGCCGTTCGGCCGTCTGAACGACCTCGGGGGCCACATCCTCCTCGTGGGGGTCGGCCACGACCGCAACACCTTCCTGCACTACGCCGAAACACTCACACCCAACCCGCGCCTGAAGGTCCGTCGCTTCCCACGGGACCTCGACGGCGAGCGGGTGTGGGTCGAGACGCTCGACGTCGGCAACGACAACGGGAGGTACTTCCCCGCCATCGGCCGCGAATTTGAGGAGCAGGCCGGCATCGAGGAGGTAATGGTCGGCGACGCCCCATGTCGACTGATCCCGGTGCAGCCGCTGGTCTCCTTCGCAGTTCGCCGCCTCACCGAACTACTCGACGCGGACCAACAGAACCAATAGCCAAACTCATCCGATCCACAGGTCTTGACGATTGCTCCCTGGCAGTTCCCGCCGCCCGCACCTGCGCGACAACCTGGTTGCCTTCGACCTGCGCCTGACCGCGACCGACCTCGGCGGCATCGAAGCCGCCGTCCCCGACACCGGGGCCCAGGGGGCCCAATGCAGCGACCACGGCATCGCCCTGATTGACCAAGAAGAGAGAAGCACCCTGATGACGAAGCCACTCTGTGTACGAGGGGCGCTCCCGCCGAACAGTTCGGCGGGGCGATGCGATCACAGTGGAATCGAATGGGCTCAGGCTCGCTCTCGCACCTCGGTGCCGTCGTACGTCCCGCCGACGCAGGTGCCTAGCCCGGGCTCGATCTGCATAACCTGCCCGCCCCCGTCCAAGCACTGTTGCGGGAAGATCCAAGCTTCCGCGTTGGCGAATCCCGCGCTTCCGAGCGTGAGAGCAACGGTCGAGGCGCACAAGGCAACCGCTGTAAGGGCACGACGCATGGGGACATCCTCGGGTCGAATCGGTTGGGCAACCAGCCAATTGGATCCCCGTTCGGTGCCCTGCTTTCGGCATTCCTCCGATTGTGGGCGCGTCACGCTCGCATCCGTCGGTTGCCGAGGAACGACTACCTCGATCACCCTCACCCGTTCGGAGGTGCCCCCATGCCCCGCAAGCCCCGCCGCCATCTCGGGCGGTCCCAGGTAGGCGCCGTCCCGGGCCAGGAACTCCAGCGGCGGATCCTGCACCGCCAGGCCGACGAGCGGCGTCTTGCCCAGGGCGAACGTCACCGCTGCCGCCCTGGCGGGCGTCGGCGGGACGTCCGAGGTGATCCGGCCGTGGTAGTACCCGTCTCGCATCGCGTCGCTGCTTATGGCGACCAGCGTCCCAGTTCTCGGAGACCGAGCACGTCGTACGGTGCCCGGCGTGCGGCCGGCGGTTCGCACGCGGCCACGACCACGCCGCGACGCGGTCTACTGCTCCCACGCCTGCCGACAGGCCGCACCCCACCCTTGACTTGCACCCAGGTCGGCGCCTTCTCCAGGTACTTGGAGAAGGCGCCGACCAGCATGAACTTCATGTGGTGCGTGCCGTGCTCCTGTGCGAACTCCTTCAGGGCGCGGGACAGAGTGGCGGGACTCGCCCCAGTCCGCCGGGACAGTTCCTTGAGTGTCATCCCCGAAGCCGCCCACAAGTCCCGCAGCCGCATAGCGAGTTCCAGCGCCTGGGGGTGCGTGCACGTCCACTGACCGCCCCTCCTGTCAGAAGACGGAATGAACTGAGTTGCGTAACAGCCCCCCTTCCTTGAATGCTCTGCGCATGCGTGGGCAGGTCCCGGGCTCGCACGATGAAGAGACCTGCAGTAAGGGGGAGTGGCTCGCACTCTGGCTGTTACGCAACATAAAGTGCCTCCATGACAGCACTCGACGGCTACGCTCTCCAGCTCCTGGACGACTGGCTCGCCGGCCCCAACAACGGACGCGGCGGCCCGTTCAGCAACGACGCCCTCGACGGCTACGCACGCGACGTCCGCTCCTGGCTCACCTTCTGCGTCGCCGAGGACATCGACTGCTGGGCCACCGGCCCCCTCGCCGTCGGGCGCTGGGCCGACACCCGCCGCGGCAGCACCGCCCGCACCAGAGCCAAGGCCGTATCCGTCCTGCGCTCCTTCTACGGATACGCCATCGCCCAGGGCCTTGCCGCGGACAACCCCGCCACCGAAGCGGTCCGCGGCCGCGTCGGCAACACCCCCGCCACCCGCGTGACCACCCGCGAATGCGCCGCCGCGATCCGGTCCGCCGCCGACCGATACCGCGGCTCCGAACCCGAACGCGCCCGGCTCTTCGTCTACCTCCTGCTCGCCGGCCTGCGCCCCGGCCAGATCTGCGACCTCCTCATCCAGGCCCGCCACACCGAACAGCACCGCAACACCTGGGACGTCCCCCAGAAAGGCGGCGGCACCCGGCTCCTCGCCTTCCCCCGCGAAATCACCGGCGCCGTCGACGAATACCTGCCCCACCGCACCCACCGCGCACCCGCCGGCTCCACCGAACACACCGGACCACTCCTCACCTCCCGCAACGGCCGCGCCCTGGACCGCGAATCCACCGCACGCCGCCTCCTGCGCGCAGTCCTCGCCGCAGGCGACCCCGAAATCCTTCCCGCACACCTCACCGGCGACGAGATCGCCCACACCCCCGAAGACCTGCGCCCGTTCACCGTCACCGACGCCCGGCCGGCGAGCCGGAGATCGAAAGGACACGAGGGCTGAGGTCGGCTTCGCCGGCCGAGAGCGTCAACGGTTCGCAGCTCTCCCCGTGCCCCTGTGAGAAGGGCACGGGCCCGGGTCAGGCGTTGAGATCCAGTACACGCACCCGCTCGACCTCCCACCGCTTCGCGGCAGTGGTGGCGATGATCGCTCCATCGGGGCGGTCCGGGGTGGGCTGCGCCGCGTACTGGCTGTGAGCCGCCGCCCACGTGCCCTGCCGGGCGAGGGCCAGGGCCGCAGCCAGATCCAGATCCAGGTCCAGGTCCAGGACGGTGATGCCCGGCAACGCGGCAAGGTGCTCGGCCGTGCCGGGTCGCGCACGGTCGGCCTCGACAAGAGCGCACGCCGGGGCGTACAGGAACCAGCCGGATTCGGCATGGGCCCGGTGGATGAGACGAGAGGCAAGGACATTGCCCTGGCCGGCCGCTTCCATCGCCGTTTCGTCCAGGACGATGTGCACCGCGTCGGTCACCGGCTCGTCACCCGGGCCAGGCGCCGGTCCGGCTCACTGTCCAGGTCGTCCTGCTCGGCCGGAGTGGGCGCGTAGCCGTTCCACTCCTTCAGCGCGGCCCTCGCCTTCTCCGCACGCTCAGCCCGCTCGGCCGGAGTCAGCATGGTCTCGGCCAGACGCGCCAGATAGGCACGCAGCGACAGCCCCTCAGCGGCCGCGAACGCGGCAAGCCGCTCCTTGGCCTCCTCAGGGATACGGACATTCGCATCGGACATCGTCGTACTCCCTTCCCACCCCAGGGTACGGGTACGTACCCGCCACCCCGGCGGCACCGGCTGAGCACGACCGGCTCCCGGACCCCGCCCCTCGCTGTCACATCCACCCGGCACAATGGGGCCGGGGCCGCCGCGACGGCGATCCCGACCTGCTTCCGCGGGACCGACGACCACCGTCGTACGGCCTGCCAGGAGACACCCGGCACCGGTCCGGGCCACACTGGCAGTGCCGTGCGGATGAGGAGGTGGAGGGAATGAGCGTTGCAACCGATCACACCGGGCCGTGGACCGTCGCCGACGTCCTCGCGCTGCCGGAGGACCGCAGTGTCCGGTACGAGCTGCTGGGGGAGTCCCTGATGATGTCCCCCGCCCCCGGCCTGCGCCACCAGCGTGCGTCCTTCCGGCTCCACGTGGCCCTGGACGCCGCGGCCCGCGCCGCCGGCGCACCGGTCGAGATCCTGGAAGCCATCAACGTGACCCTGCCGTCCGGCCTGGTGGTGCCGGACATCGTGGTCGCCGACGCCGGCGCGACCGTCGACGACGGTGTCAGCATCGACGCCGAAGCCGTCCAGCTCGTGGTCGAACTGGTCTCACCCGGCAACAAGACGATGGACCGGAAATTCAAGCCCATGCTCTACGCCGAGGCCGCGATCCCGCACTACTGGCGCCTGGAATTCGACCCGGCGCCCCGGCTCATCATCACCGAGCTGGAGAACGGCCGGTACGTCGAGCAGACAACCGCCCTGTCCGGCGAGGTCACCCGGCTGGATACCCCGTTCCCCTTCGCGATCGACCCGGCCGGGCTCGCCCGGCAGTAGCCCCCCGACACGAGGGCAGGATCCTCGCCCATGTCGGGATCCCCAAGGTCTACTCCTTCCACATGACGCTGTCGTACTCGCGCGATCCGTTCTGCTGCTTCACCACCAGCCAGGACCTGGCGAGCTTCTTCGACTGCCACCGGGCCGCGTTCGCGCACTTCGGCGGGGTGCCGATGACGATCGTCTACGACCGCACCAAGACCGTCGTGCGCCGGCACGTCGCCCCGGGTGAGGCGGTCCCGCTGCACCCGGAAGCGGTCGCGTTCGCCGGGCACTACGACTTCGACATCGACGTCCTGGCCGCCTACCGCCCCACCGGGAAGGGCCGGGTCGAGCGCCAAGTGCTGATTGTCCGTGACCATGTGCTGGCCGGACGGGCTTTCTCCTCGGTCGAGGAGATGAATGCCGCCTTCTCGGCCTGGGTGCCGCTGCGGCGGGCCAAGGTGCACGGCACGGCGAGATCATCGGACACCGGGCCGTGCGCGACCACGTGGCTCTGCGGCCGCTGTCGCCGACTCCGTATGTGGTGACCCAGCGGCATCTGCGGCACGTCGGCAAGGACTGCCTGGTCGCCTTCGACGCGAACCTCTACTCGGTGCCCGCCCGCAAGGTCCGCCCACCCCAGCTGGTCGAAATCCGTGCCACGAAGTCGCAGGTCACACTGCATTCCACCGTCCCCGGCGCCGACGGGGAAACTCTGCTGGCCGCCCATTCGAGAGCGGTCGGCCGCGGCGCCCGGATCGTGGACGAGAGGCACTGGGACGGCCTGCCCACCGGAGCCGGACGTCGTGTCACCACCGGCGATGTTCCGCCCCAGCCCCGCCGCGAGCAGCCTCTGGGGCCCGAGGCCGGCCCGCTGCAAGCCCTGCTGAACCGGGCCGCTGCCGCCAGTGTCCAGGTCGGCCGTCGCCCGCTGTCCGTCTATGACGAACTCACCGGCACCCGTCCCTTCACCACCAACCGCTCAACGAAGGAACTCTCTTGAGCCAGCTGACCGGCAACCGCATCCGCACCACGGCCGGCAAGCTCGGCCTGCCCCATCTCGCGGAGACCATCAACGAGTTCACCCGCCGGGCCGACGAGGCGAAGATGGGCTACCTCGGCTTCCTCGACCTGGTCCTCTCCGAGGAACTTGCGGTTCGTGAGGACCGTCGCTTCCGCAGCGGACTGCGGACCTCGAAGCTGCCGCACCACAAGACACTCGACGAGTACGACTTCTCCTTCCAGCCCGACCTCGACCCGCGCAAGGTCAAGGACCTCGCCACCCTCTCGTTCGTCGAGGCCAAGGCCAACGCGGCTCTGCTGGGTCCGCCGGGAGTCGGTAAGACGCATATCGCCGTCGCGCTCGCGGTCGCGGCCTGCCGGGCCGGCTACTCGATCTACTTCACGACCCTCGACGACATGGTCCGCAACCTCAAGACCGCCGAAGCCGCCGGACGGCTGGTCAACAAGCTCGGCACCTACCTGCGGCCCAGCGTCCTCGTGGTCGATGAGGTCGGCTACCAGCCCCTCGAACGCGCCGAGGCGAACCTGGTCTTCCAGGTGATCTCCAAGCGTTACGAGAAGGGCTCGGTCATCCTGACCTCGAACAAGACCTTCAGCGAGTGGGGCCAGGTCTTCGGCGATGAAGTACTCGCCACCGCGATCCTCGACCGACTCCTGCACCACTGCGAGGTCGTCTCCATCAACGGCAACAGCTACCGGTTGAAGAACCGTCTTCAGGCCATCGAGCGGGATAACGACGTGGCCTGAGCAGTGGTGCACGTATCTCTGTACTTGGTGGTGCACTCAGACGAGTACGGGGACACCCTGCGGCGTTCCTACGCAGGGAACCCGGTGTCGCGCAGGTTCGCCATGGCCGGGTCGGCCTTGATCCGCTTTGAGCTCCGCACCGCGCCGAGCCCCGCGGCCGACAGTTCGTCCAGCCACTCCCCGGGCTCGACCATGGTCTGCCGCCCGACGGTGAGCACGGACATCAGCCCAGATCAATGGAGTGCCGCACGGCTTAGCGTTGTTTTTTTCCGCGAGAACTACTGGGACCCCTACGCAGTGGCCGCTCGGGATGATCTCGCTCGGAGCGAGTAGAGGATCGGGAGGTAGGTGTCACCGAACGGGAACCGACAAGTGCCGTCGGGTCCTTGAGGCAGAATGCGACGTCCGGGGAATTCGGCCTCGGTGTGCTCGCCGAGCCGGTCGACGATCAATCCGGATCCAGCGGCCGCTGTCACGATCTCGCCCACCGAGTGCGGGTACTGGACCACCTCCTGTGCGGTCATCGGCAGGTCCGGGTCCGCATATGTGTCCGTTACGACCTCACGCTGGGGCTCTCCTCCGCCGTAGGGCCAGTCGGCCACGAGCGGCTCGTAGGTGGCCAGGGTCTGGTAGGCGGGATGCAGGTCGACCAGCACCAGCCTTCCACCCGGCCGCAGTGCCATCGCCGCACCACGCATCCACGCGCCAAGGTCCCCGATCCAGCACAGCACCCCGTAGGTGGCGATCACCAGATCGAACCTGCCCGCCAGGCCGGACGGTAGGTTCTGCGTGTCCGCCTCGACGAAATCGGCGGTCAGCCCGGCGAGCTCGGCCAGCTCGCGTGCCCGGACGATCGCCGTCGACGAGAAATCGACACCGGTGACCCTGGCACCCAGACGAGCCCAGTTGAGTGTGTCCATGCCGAAGTGGCACTGCAGATGCAGCACATCCTGTCCGGTCACATCACCGGCCAGTTCCAGCTCGATCCCATAGAGCGTCTGCCGACCCGCCAGGAACGAATCGACGTCGTAGAGCATGTCGTTGGGAGTCGTGCCATGCGTCCGGGCACGGGCATCCCAAAGGGCCCGGTTCATGCCGAGCCCGTCGTCGGGAGAGTTTCCGTTCATGTCCGCAGTGTGGCAGGCCGATTCGAGCGAGCGCCGACACCTGGTGGGTGTTGAGAATCGATCGTTTGACGACAGGCGAGCAGGCCTCGATCCTCGGTCGCAGGGTTGAACCCTGGTGAGGGTGTCCAGCCTGCCCGTTTCCCGCCACCCCGTTCGGCCCTACGCCCTCGCGGCCGCCAGAGGCCGGCGACGGCGCCCGCTCTTCGCCCCGAGGCAGTGCTGTCCGTGAGCGTGAACAACGGCGGCCATGGCCAGGCCTCGGCTCTGCCAGTCGTTGCGGACCATGTACGGGATCTTGAGACCACGAGCAGCCCATGGCAGGCTCATGCCGCATGATCGATGAATTCGCGAAAGACAACCTGCACGGGAGACTGCGGCGGGACCGCAAGGCGCTGCTCTGGAAACTCGACGGCTTGTCCGAATACGACGCCCGCCGACCTTTGACAGCGACCGGGACCAACCTCCTCGGCCTGGTCAAACACGTGGCCACCGTCGAGGCCAGGTACTTCGGCGAGGTCTTCGACCGCCCTTCCCCGGAACCGCTGCCCCGGTGGCAGGACTCCAACGGCAGCGATCAGTGGGCGACCGAGGACGAGACCCGCGATCAGATCATCGGGTTCTACCGGCGCACGTGGGAACACTCGGACGCGACGATCAACGAGCTTCCCCTCGACGCCCCCGGCCACGTGACGTGGTGGCCGGAGCCTTATGCCGACACGAACCTGTTCGCCGTCATGGTCCATGTCCTCGGCGAGTCCATCCGGCATGCCGGGCACGCCGATATCCTGCGCGAGGGCCTCGACGGCCGGACCGGGTTGCGCGCCGAACACGAGAAGCAGATCGACGAGGAAGCCCGTGCAGCCTACTGCGCGAAGATCGAGCAGGCCGCCAGGACGGCCGCACCAATCAAGGCTTAGTAGTCGGACCCGGAAGTCCTTCGGGGGTTGACCCCGGCGTCGGCGGGTGCGTTCGCGGGTCGGGGGTCGAAGACGGTGAGATAGAGGTCGAATCGCTCGTCAGCTGAGCTGAGTCGCCGTGATCTCGCCCGCGTTACGACCGGCCTGGGCGACTAGTCCTCCGTTCCGCCCCCAGATGCCCGAGCCGCCGGAGGTCTGCGCGAAGGAGCCGCTGGGTCCGGCCGCGGTGGAAAGAACGACCCAGATGCCATGGGCAGCGGCGCGCTCTCGCATATGGGCATCGCGGCGAGCCGCGGAGTCGGGGCCAGGGCCGTAGAGGGTACTGGCCACGTAGGCATCGATGTCGAGTGCTGCCGAGTCGGCGGCGTGCTTGGGTACGGCAGCGTCATAGCAGATGGCCAATCCGAGTCTCCATCCGTCGACGGTGACCACCACCGGCTTCTCGCCGGGGGTGAACCGGTCGAACTCGGCCCCGTGCAGCCACATCTTCCGGTATACCGCGGTCACGCTGTCACCGGTCACGGCCAAAGTAGCGATGTACTCGCGGCCGTCCTCGTCGCCGATCGGCGCGCCGATCAGCGCCACCGAACCAGCGACACGGCAAGCGTCCACCAAGGGCCGGAGACGACGGTCGTCCACAGCCAGCGAGGGCGTGCCGAGGTCGTATCCGGTGAGGGAGAACTCAGGGAAGACCACCAGTCTCGCGTGTGCCTGCTCAATGGCCTGTGCGTGTTCCCTGACGTTAGCCATGACATCCGCTCCGGCCCACACGGGCTGGACGGCGGCCACCGTCAGCGGCTCCCTCTTCGTTCCACTCGTCTCCATGGCCTGGATTATTCAGGATCCAGCCATGTCGTCCGGAGTCGGACCGGCTGCGGAAGGCTGTGGCCGCCCTGATCCACTTCTGCTGATCGGCCTGCCTGCCTTGCCTGTTGCCACCGCGCGCCCGATAGTCCTGACCGCCGCCGAGCGGCACCGATTGAAGAAGGCCGCCTACGGTCACAGGACCGAGTACAGGGCCCGGGTCCGGGCGTGGATCGTTCTCCTGGCAGCGCGGGGCAGGTCCAATGCGCGTATCGCCGTCGAGGTGGGAGTGCACGTGGACACCGTGCGCACATGGCGGGGCCGGTTCGCCGCCCTGGGCCTTTCCGGGCTCTCTGACCGCGAGCGCCCAGGACGGCCCCCGGCCTTCACGCCCATCCAGGTCGCGCAGATCAAGGCGCCGGCCTGTCAGCTTCCCGCCGAGGCCGGCACACCGCTGTCGCGCTGGTCGTGCCCGGAGCTGGCTCGCGAGGCCATGTCGCGGGCATCGCCGTGTTCGTGTCGGCCTCCACCGTGCGCCGCTGGATCGACCAGGACGCGATCAAGCCCTGGCAGTACCGTTCCTGGATCTTCATCACCGCCCCCGACTTCCGCCCCATGGCGGCCCGCGTCCTGGACTTGTACGCCCGCACCTGGGACCGCGAGCCGCTCGGAGCGGACGAGTACGTGATCAGCGCGGACGAGAAGACCTCCATCCAGGCCCGCTGCCGCTGCCACCCCACGCTCGCCCCCGGCCAGGCCCGCGCGATGCGCGTCAACCACACCTATGGACGCGGCGGCGCGCTGGCCTACCTGGCCGCCTACGACGTCCACGCCGCCAAGGTGTTCGGCCGCACCGAACCGCGCACTGGCATCGACCCGTTCATGAACCCGGTCGCCCAGGTCATGACCCAAGAGCCGTACGCCAGCGCGAAGCGGGTGTTCTGGGTCGTGGACAACGGCTCCTCCCACCGCGGCAAGAAGGCCGCCGACCGGCTGGCCGCCGCTTTCCCGAACGCGGTGTTGGTGCACACCCCGGTGCACGCCTCCTGGTCGAACCAGGTGGAGATCTTCTTCTCCGTCGTGCAGCGCAAGGTCGTCTCGCCCAACGACTTCACCGACCTCGCCCAGGTCGGGGACCGGCTCCGAGCCTTCGAAGACCGCCACAACGCCCAGGCACAGCCGTTCCAGTGGAAGTTCACCACCTCCGACCTGGACGATCTGCTGGCCAGGCTCGACCGGCACGCCGCCGATCACCAGGAAGAATCCTCGTTCCGCCTCACCGCATGATCAACCCCCGAAGGACTTCCGGATCCGACCACTTGGCGCCGGTTTTCGTTCCGCTGTTCCTCGGCCCCCGTGGCCCCCGAGCTGGCCGCGGAGCATCGGTACAACCGTTGGCGCTAAGCACTTGATCATGGCCGTCCAGCACAGGCGATCGGCCTTGTGCGGGGGTTCGCTGGAGGATCCTCGATCACTGGCGGGGGTGGCTCTCCGCCGACGAGTTCGCGTTTCAGCTCGATACCCGAGACCAGAAGGACGCGGTCGGCCGCGTAGTGAGGGCAGCACAGGCGGTGCCACGTCAGGGTGAGGCGGTCCCGGCTGCGATGCAGGGTTGCGGTCCCTGCGCGACCCGGACAAGGTTCTGGACAAAGCCGAGGCGGAGTAACGGATGCGCTGCTACGTCCCTCTGACGAGGTCGGGACGGGGTGCCGTCACACAGGGACGGGCATATTGTCCGTATATGGGTGACGTGCGGTGCGGCTGGTGCGGTGCGCGGCTGTCGGGATCCGAGGCCCGCGGGCGCCGGTACTGCCGGCCGGCTCACCGGCAGGCGGCTTGGCGGGCCCGGCGCCGTTGGCGGGAGGCAGCGCCCGCGCGGAAAGGGGTGGCCGCGGCCGGTGAGCTCCTGTTGCTGCACGTCACAAGCGTCGCGCGGCTACCCGTGGAGCCGCCTCGCCCGGGTTCGCCCGTGGGCTGGAACTGCGCTGCCGTGGCCCGGGTATCTGATCTGGCCGGACAGCTGGTCCGTGCGGCGGTGCTGGCGGATCGGCGGGCCGGGGCGAGCTGGGCACAGATCGGTGCGGGGCTGGGGATCAGCGCCGAGGCGGCCCGCAGCCGCTTCGGGCGCAGCCGCAGAGCCGCGCCTGCCGGCCGGGGCGGGTGACGGCCATGCGGGGCCCTGCTGTCCCTGCAAGTGCTGCCGGCCCCGGAAAGGGGCTGCTGGATGCGGTCCTGGTCGACGTCATGCGGGATACCGGCGCATCGGTGGGCCTGGTGTTTCTGCTGCCGCCGGGGGAGCGGGTGCTGCGGCTGGTGCTGGCTTCCGGGATGTCCCGGGAGATCGCCGCTCCCTGGGCCCGTGTTCCCATCAATGCGGCGATCCCGGTGGCGGACGCCGTGCGCCAGAGGTGCCTGGTCTGGCTGGGCAGCCAGGAGGAGATCGCCCGCCGCTACCCCCGGGTCGGCATCGTCCTGCCGTACGACTTCAGGGTCGCCGCAGCCCCGATCACCGACGGCACCACCGTGTGGGGCGGCATCGTGCTGCTGTGGCCCGTCCGGCACCCGGCGCAGCTCAGTGCGGCCGAGCAGGAGACGATCACCGCCTGCTGCCGGCGCGCGGCACCGCTCTTGCAACAGGCCGCCGACAGCGGCCGTCCGCTGGGGTTCGCCGACGAACCCCGTCTGCTGCCTGCGCTGCACTCCCGCGAGGCCGACTCGGCCCGGGCCGTGGCCGCCCTGGACTGTGCCGAGCGGCTGCCCGTGGGCTGCTGCGCGCTCGATCTGGACGGCCGACTCACCTACATCAACCCCGCCGGCGCCGGACTGGTCGGTGCCGGTGCCGCCTCCCTGCTGGGCAAACGCCCATGGGAGGTACTTCTGTGGCTGTACGACCCGGTGTTCGAAGACCGCTACCGGGAGGCGGTGGTCTCCCGGCAGCCCACCTCCTTCACCGCCAGGCGTCCGCCCGACATCCGGCTGTCCTTCCAGCTCTACCCTCATGACAGCGGCATCAGCGTCCACATCACCCCCACCGCCGGGGATCCGACCGCCACAGCGGCCAAGGCCGCGGCCCCATCCCCCGCCGGGCTCGTCGGCGCGACGGGGCTGTACCACCTGACGCACCTTGCCACCGCCCTAGCCGAGGCCGTCAGCGTGCAGGACGTGGTCGAACTTGCCGCCGACCAGATCGTGCCGGCCTTCGGCCCGAAGGCGCTGGCTCTTCTCACGGTGAACGACGGACGGCTGCGGATCACCGGCTACCGAGGCTACAGCCCGGAACTAATGGACCGCTTCGACGCGGCCCCCCTGACCTCTGACATCCCCGCTGCACATGTCATCACCACAGGTGTGGCCAGCTTCTTCGCCACCTTCACCGATCTCAAGAGGGCCTACCCTCCTGCCGTGCACCAGGACGAGATGGCAGGCTGGGCCTTCCTCCCCCTGATCGTGTCAGGACGCCCGGTCGGCTCCCTGGTCCTCGCCTACGACCAGCCTCGGCCCTTCCCGCCCGCCGAGCGGGCC